>JAGWUY010000136.1 GCA_028868255.1 Alphaproteobacteria bacterium
CGCCACGCAAAGAGTTTGGCGAGTGTTTCGGGACGACTTGTTGTTCACAAGATGGGAGCAAATGGCTGCATCGCATTCCTCGATGACCGACAATTCGATGTGCCGATTTTTCCGGTTAAGGCCTTGAAACCCACAGGTGCCGGCGATGCATTCATGGGCGGGTTCATTGCTGGCCTCGTGGCTGGCATTGATGTGCCGGCCGCAGTTCTGAGGGGGGCTGCGACAGCAGCCATTGTCGTGACCAAAATAGGCTGTTCACCGGCCATGCCCAGTGCGACAGCAGTTCACGCCTTCATGCAAAAGCATTTGAATTGAGGACCTCTGCACCATGCATATTCCACCACATGACAATCACAACAGGCCCATCATCGATGTTGATGACGCCCGCGTTCCCCTCAACTACTTCAACATCATCAAGCTGTCGGCGGGGCAGAGTTTTGTATATCAAGTGCCCGGCTATGAGACTGCCATTGTGCCCGCTACGGGTCAGGTTGACGTGCTGGTGGGTGGTGATATTTTTAATGCTATCGGGCAGCGCGGCGTTGACGTGTGGGATGGTGAGCCAGAGGGTGTTTATGCGCCATCTTCGGCCACTGTTCAGATGGTATGTTTATCAGATAACGCGGAGGTGTTTATTGCTGGTGCGCGCTTTGATGGCGAACTTACGCCCTTTGCCGTCCGCGCCAGTGACATCGATAAAATCCAATATGGCTCAGACGACACAAAAACCCACCGAAAGATCAAGCACATTCTGGGCACAAAATATCATGGCCGCGTCGGGCGCTTGCTGGTATCGGAGCTCTTTACAGTGGGGCAAGGCGGCTGGTCTGGGTTTCCGCCGCACAAACATGACACAGACAGGCTGCCCCTCGAAACCCGCCATGACGAGACCTATAATTTTCGATTCCGTCCGAACCATGGCTTTGGCCTGCAACTGGTGCAGCCTGAGGACGGAAAAGTGGGCGAAGCCTTTCACCTGTTGAATGGTTCGACCGTGGTGCTTGAGAAGGGTTATCATCCTTGCGTAGCCGCTCCTGGCTATGAGATGTATTACTTCACAATCCTAGGTGGCCTGAGCCAGCGTTCTCTGGTGCAGTTTTTTCAGCCCAGCCACGCCTATCAGGTCGAGACCATTCCGGGCATCAAAGACATGATTGCCAAGTTCAAATGACTGTTGCGTCACTCAAAGATGTGCTGGGGCCCGCGATGGCTGATCATTACGCCGTAGCCGGTCTGGTTGTTTTGGGGTGGGAGGATGCGAGAGCCTATGTTGACGCAGCGGAAGAAACGCAACTGCCACTTATCCTGCAAGCCGGGCCAGGATGTCGCAAGCACATGCCTGTTCCCCTTCTTGGCAAGATGTTTCGTTACCTCGCGGAACAAGCATCCGTGCCCGTGGTATGCCATATCGACCATGCGCGCAGCGTAGTGGAATGCCAAGAAGGCATCGACAATGGCTTCAACTCGGTGATGATTGATGGCTCCATGTTGCCGCTGGATGAAAATATTGCGCTGACGCAAAAAGTGGTCAATCTGGCAAAACGTCATGGCATTTCAGTGGAAGGTGAAATAGGCATTGTGGGCTATAGCGGCGGTGCTGCATCTGCACGCACACCGCCACAAGATGCGAGCATCTTCGAACGCGAAACCGGAATAGACGCCCTCGCGATCTCCGTTGGCAACTTGCACCTGCAGACAGAGCAGAAAGCAGTCATCGACATGACTGCACTCCGCGCCATCGAGGCGGTGACTGCCGTTCCGCTCGTCCTGCATGGCGGCAGCGGCATTCCCACAGCAACCCGTCAATTCTTAGCCAGTAGCAGCAGAGTGAAGAAGTTTAACATCGGAACTGAATTGCGCATGGCGTTTGGTACGGCGCTGCGAACTTTACTTGCCAACCAACCCGAGGAATATGACCGCATCAATATTTTACGCGCCACGATCCCAGCTTCACGGAGTGTCGCCGCCTCAGTCATGCGGGAACTCGCAAGCTGCAAACCGGACAAAGGTGTCATCGATGGTGCTCCAAACTTGCTGCCATACTAAAGCTTAGGCTGTGTTTCTCAGTGCTTTTTCACAAAACCAAACCATCTGCGCAAATTAGCAGCCATCGACGTGTTTTACTTGACATCTCTGCGCCCTTGGCCTTTGCACAACCTTGCCAAAATAACTCTTCAACCGCCCGTTTCCGCACAAACGGAAATAGGTTTCTGGCAAAAACAATTGCAATCGAAGTCACCATATGTCACCGATAAAATTAACGCGAAATGCCAGTGCCTTATTAACCAGATTTTTTCGCGAACGCGAAACCGGACTCTATTTGATCGCCGCGGTGATTGGGATCGTGGGTGGAGTGGTCGTTTCGGCGATGAGTTGGGTTTCCCAGCAAGCTCACATTTTGATTTTTAATGCTGAATCACAAGGCCGCTTAAGTTCAACAATTCTGAATGACAGGCCATATTTGCTCATTTTCCCGGCAATTGGCGGGATTTTGATTGGCATCAGCCTCTATTTGCTTGCACGCAAGGGCGGCCGTCATATTGTCGACCCCGTGGAAGCAAATGCCCTCTATGGAGGACGCCTTTCGGTCAAAGATAGTGGCATTTTGGCGATACAGAATCTGATTTCCAACGGCTTCGGTGCATCAGTCGGACTAGAGGCCGGGTTTACCCAACTGTCGTCTTCTGTGGCATCCTCTATTGGGTGTAAGCTCCATTTGCGTCGTGAGGACCTCAGAACACTGGTCGGCTGCGGATCGGCAGCAGCAATTGCCGCTGCTTTTGGCGCACCTTTGGCTGGGGCATTTTATGCTTTTGAGACCATTATTGGGAGTTATAGTGCCTCGTCTCTTACGCCTGTGGTTATTTCTGCAATAACAGGATCGGCCGTTTCCAGGAGCCTTGGAACTGGGCAATTTTCGATTGATCTTGGTGCTATTGGGCCAATTGCTGCGCTTGAATTTCTACCCGTTATTATCCTAGGCGCCATCTGTGCGGTGGTTGCCATTGGCCTGATGAGAAGCGTGGCCACAATCGAGGTCGTTTTCAAAAAACTTGTTCCCACAGTAGCTTTACGACCATTTCTGGGTGGCTGCCTTATCGGTATAGCTGCACTTGTGAGCCCTCAAGTTCTGGCAGGAGGGCATGGGGCTCTCCATCTTGATCTGGTAAATGATCTGACCATGAAAACTCTGTTGTTGCTGTTGGCCTTGAAAGCTCTGGCATCAGTCGTGTCAATCGGCAGTGGCTTTCGCGGCGGACTGTTTTTTGGTTCGCTCTTTATGGGCGTGTTGCTGGGGAAAATTTTTGCTCAAATACCGCTTTTCCTTTTGCCGACCAGTCTTTCTCAATCGGTTTTCGCAGCCGTTGGCATGAGTTCACTCGCAGTCGCAATTGTTGGTGGCCCGTTGACCATGACGTTTCTGGTGTTGGAGACGACAGGCAATTTTGCAATCACTTCGTTGGTTCTGGCCTCCGCAATTACGGCTTCCGCTGTTACACGTCGCTATTTTGGTTTTTCATTCTCTACTTGGCGGTTGCACATGCGTGGCGAAAACATCAGAGGGGCGCATGATGTCGGCTGGATCCGTGATCTCACAGTCGCAAAACTCATGCGAAAAGACGTACAAACAACAGATTCCGATATAAGTCTTGAGCGCTTATTGGCTGAATTTCCGCTTGGGTCTACGCAGCGCGTCGTCTGCAAAGACAAAAATGGCGCCTATGCAGGTATATTGTTCCTTCCGGAACTCTATTCCATGGTATCAGCTGGTCAAGTGGTTGACTTGCACCAAGCGATGAAACTTCAGTCAAACTATGTATTGCCGGAAATGAATATCAAGGATGCAGCGCGTAAATTCGAAGAGGCAAAAAGCGAAGTTCTTGCCGTTGTGAACAATGCGCGACAACAAAAAATTGTCGGCCTCCTCTCCGAAAGCCATGTTCTCAGACGTTATAGCGAGGAATTGGACAAGCGGCGCAGCGAAGTTCTGGGTGTGTGAGACGTGCAGATTATGACCAGTCTCAATGGCCTGCTTTGATCTGCGGCGATTTTGAACTGTCTGAGGAGCATCTCAAGGCTTTCGTCACAAGCAAGAACAGGCAAAATACCCGCTAAAGGCTCATCGTATTGATTATGGCTTTGCACGCCACAAACGATTTGGCGTTTCATGTTCATAACCAAGTTGGTTGAAGCTCGCAATTTCGAGACAAAGGCCCCATGGCGTCATAAAATAAATCCAATCGAAACCCTTTAATGGCCCTTCTTCCACACGGTTTGGGCCTTCCAACATTTCAACACCCATTTCTCTTAAGCGTTTGGCAGATGCAAAAACGTCATCAACTTCAAAACACAAATGCGCGCCGCCAATTTCGGAATTGCGCTTTGGGCGGGCCGTACTGTCTTCACCAGAGTACTCAAACAACTCTAAGTTAACTCCATCACCACAGCGCAGGAAAACGAGATCGCGTATGCGCGAGTGTGGCGCGGCTCCCAACTTGTTTTTCATAAAGCTATCATCGACGTTGAAAGCGCCCGTGTGGAAGACTTCCACCACCCCAAACACAGCTTTGAAGTAATCTATGCCTTGCTGGATGTTTGGCACTGTAATTCCGATGTGGTGCATGCCGTAGGTACGCTCGGACATTGTTTAAAATCTCCCTTAGATTGATTTTTTTGCTTTATGATTGGTCACATTCTATCCACGCAAAAGCTCGGCAGGGATGCCGAGATTTTCTCAATTTGAGAAAATAGTAAATTCAGTTAAGCTGTGTTTCGGATCAGAAAGTCGATCAGCGTTTCACACTCTTAAATTGTAGCGACCCCATGACTGAATATGAGCTGTTGCGCATCATCACATTTCTGGAACGCATGCGCGCACCCTATGACAATCTGCTTAACACGGCCGAACCAGACCCCAACTGGAACATCATCCTCTATTTGATGAAAAACCATTTGCGTGGCGAAAATGTAACTATGTCATCACTGGCATCAGCTGCAGAAATTCCATTTGCAAGCGCTATGCGCCGAATACATAAACTGATCGAAAATGGTGACATACAGTTGCGAGAGCGCGGCTCTACCGGGAAGTCTCATTATCTCGAGCCCAGCCGCAAGCTGGCAATTGGCTTCACCAGCTATGCGGCGAAGGTGAAGGCACTTTTGGCCGACACATTTGGCCTGAAGACAGGCAGCGGTGATTCTGAGGACTATTATTTTGGTGGTTCTTACTTCGCCGGGCAGATCATTCCACCATTGGAGATAATGGAGAAGAGCAAAGAAGCAGGGCCAGAGCTTCGTTTCCTGCTGCATGATGACAATTATTTTGCCAGCATGCGCGACATGTGGTCAGATTTTCGCAGCAAACTTTCGGCACGGAAAAATTTTACACTGTTGAACCTGCCTGACTTGCGAAAAGAAGTGTTTGCCAACGCGGCGCGCGAAACAAGCCAGTATGACGTGATTGCCGTCAACATGCCTTGGTTAGGCGAAAGTGTTGCCAACAGTGTCGCACAACCACTGACCGATTTTTTGAAATCAAGTACGATCAACCCGATGGACTTTCATCCCAATATATGGGCAACAGGAAATTGGAACCGGACGCAGTATGGTATTCCAATTTATTGCACGATAGAAGCCTTGGCCCTGCGCAAGGATCTTTTTGAAGCACGCGGTATTTCACATCCTACGAGTTTTGAAAAAGTTATTGATGCCGCCAAACACTTGCATAATCCCAAGCGCGGCATCCATGGCGTGGTGTGGAATGCAGCGCGAGGCATGCCCATTTCGCATTCCTTCATGTTTTTTATGGGCTGTTGCGGCAGCCCGGTTATCAACATCCCCAAACCACGTTTGCACTTAGACTACAGCCGCATGACCGGTGAGGCCATGCGGCCGCGTATTTTGAGCGAGTCTGGAAACCATACGCTTAAATATATGCACGAGCTTCTGGCCGTTTCACCTTCTGATATTCTCTCCAGTGATTGGAACAGGTCGCTTGAACATTTTATGGGTGGCCATGCCGCAATGATCTATTGCTGGACGATGCGAGCCGCGCGCTTTGAGTATGACATTCACTCGGTGGTAAAGCGCAAGGTGGCCTACTATCCACACCCACATGGCCCCGGTGGCACCAGCACATCACCTATTGGCGGTTTTCTGCTTATGGTTCCAGCCACACTGCCACCAGATCGCGCGCGTTTGGCTTTTGAAGCCATTTCATGGAT
>JAGWUY010000137.1 GCA_028868255.1 Alphaproteobacteria bacterium
AAGCCACCTATGACAAGGGTGCCGCAGCCATCGCTGCCGCGCTAGATAGAGGCAAGGATGTGGTAATGCTGTGTGAAGGTGATCCCTTCTTCTATGGCAGCTTCATGTATATTTTTGAGCGCCTTTCTGAAAAATATAAAACCATCGTGGTGCCCGGCGTCACCTCGATCACCGCTGCTGCCGCGGCGATGGGCCAACCTTTGGTGTCGCGTGATGAGATGCTGAAGATCATTCCCGCCACCATGGCGGAAGACCGCTTGCACTTTGAACTTTCCATGAGCCAGTCCGTCGCCATCATCAAGGTGGGCCGCCATTTTGGAAAGCTCAAATCGATTTTGGCAGAGTTGGGACTTCTGTCCAAAGCCACCGCCATCGAAAACGCCACCCATGACAATCAGCGCATCATGCGTGTGGAAGACATCGCAGGCGACACCCTGCCCTATTTCACCACCATTATCGTAAGGAACTGAAATGCACCCGATCATTTTTATTTTGGGTGCTTCCGCCTTGCCACTCGCCCAAAAACTCAAAGCCGAATTCGGTTTCGAAATTCACGGACCAGAAGGTGTTTCGGGCTGCGATGTCACATATCTCAAGGCGGCTGACCATCTCGCCTCATCATTCGCCCTTCGCCGGGCTATCTTAGGCCTCTGCGCCAGCGGTATTCTCATTCGCGCACTGGCCAAGCATATCTCAGACAAGCACAACGAACCCGCGGTGATTGCAGTGGCAGAAGACGGCAGTTCTGTTATCCCGCTGCTCGGTGGCCACCACGGCGCGAACCATTTGGCTAAACGCATCGCAGATTTTACCAAAGGCCATGCCGCCATCACCACCGCCAGCGAAGTGCGTTTTGGCGCAAGCCTTGATGAGCCAAAACCCGGTTACGTGCTGGGCAACCCGCAGGACATGAAATCGGCCACGGCCGCTTTGCTGAATGGTGCATCACTGGCAATCCTCGACGAAGCGGAATCGCCAATCGAATTGCAAAACGTCAAAATCGAAAAATGGTCTCCAACTTTTGATGGCATAACAATTGAAGTAACTGAGAAGAATGTCAAAGGCGGCCCACGCCATTTGGTCTATCATCCCCTGACGCTAGCTGTCGGCTTGGGTTGCGAACGCGGCACCGATCCCCAAGAAGTCCGTACACTGATCAAAGAAACATTGACTGCTAAAAATATCTCTCGACGGTCAATTGTCACCTATGCATCAATCGATGTGAAGGAAGATGAACCCGCAATCACCGATCAATACAAGGTCGTCTATTTCACTGCCGAAGAATTGAATGCACAGTCCGCAAAGCTTCATACCCCTTCCGAAATTGTCTGTGCCGAAGTGGGCACTCCGAGTGTGGCCGAAGCCTCAGCCTTGGCTGCAGCGGGGCCAGACGCCGAATTGATTGTGCCGAAAGCCAAAAGCAAACGCGCCACCATCGCGATTGCCAAAGCCCCCAAACCTATCGACACTCCCGCCGGACGCGCTCGCGGCGAAGTCTCTGTGGTCGGCATTGGCCCCGGTACATCATTCATGCGCAGCCCCTATGCCACCCACCTTCTGACCATGGCGACGGAATGGGTAGGCTATGGCCTCTATCTGGACTTGGTGGCCGACATGAATTGGGGACAGACCGAACACCGCTTCCCCTTGGGCGATGAGGAAGCGCGCTGCCGCCATGCCATCGAACTGGCAAAACAAGGCAAGAACGTTGCCCTGGTGTGTTCTGGTGATGCTGCGATCTACGCCATGGCCGCTCTGGTCTATGAACTGATCGACAGAGAACCCAATCGCATCGCCATCAATGTCTGCCCGGGCATCTCCGCGTTCCAGGCCGCATCCGCCAAGGCTGGCGCCATGATTGGCCATGACTTCTGCTGCATCTCATTATCAGATTTGCTCACCCCATGGGAGGCCATTGAAAAGCGCATCAAGGCAGCGGCAGAGGGAGATTTCGTCATCTCCTTCTACAACCCCCGCTCACTGAAACGCCGCGATCAACTGGAGCGCGCTTTTGCGATTTTGAAAAATCATCGGCCACCAAACACACCCGTAGTGATCGCATCCAATCTGGGGCGGCCAGAAGAAAACGTCCGTATACGGAAGTTCTCCGAATTCGATCCCAACGAGGTGGATATGCTCACCCTCGTCATGGTCGGCTCCTCGCAATCAAAATCAATCACCCGCGGCGATGGCAAAACCTATGCCTACACGCCCCGTGGATACGCTAAAAAAATGGATTCCAAATGACTGTACATTTCATCGGCGCTGGCCCCGGCGCACCGGACCTGATCACCATTCGCGGCTTGAAGCTGATTCAATCCTGCCCCGTGTGTCTCTACGCGGGTTCACTCGTGCCCGAAGAAATTGTTAAGGCCGCTCCAGAAGGTGCCCGCGTGGTGGACACCGCCCCCCTGCATCTTGATCAAATCATCGACGAAATCAAAACCGCCCATGACAAAGGCCAGAGTGTAGCCCGCGTCCACTCCGGCGACCCTTCAATCTATGGTGCCATCGCCGAGCAAATGCGCCGCCTCGATGCATTAAACATTCCCTATGATGTCACACCAGGGGTGCCCGCGTTTGCCGCAGCCGCAGCCGCGCTGAAGACCGAATTTACTCTGCCTGAAATCGCCCAAACTGTGATCATCACCCGCACCACCATGCAGGCCTCTGCCATGCCACCGGGTGAGGAACTGGAAAAACTGGGCGCATCCAAAGCCACCCTCGCCATCCATTTGTCGATCCGCAATTTAGCCCATATTGAGCGCGCCCTCACCCCCCATTATGGCGCTGATTGCCCTGTCGTGGTGGCCTACCGCGTCACCTGGCCTGACGAGCAATTCATTCACGGCACACTCTCCACAATCGCAAAAAAAGTGAGAGCAGCGAAATTAACGCGCACTGCCCTCGTGCTGGTCGGGCCTGTGCTAGGTCACACAGAATTTCGCGATTCTGCTCTCTACGACAAAGCGCACGAACATGTGCTGCGAAATCGCAAAACTGAAAAAAAGCTTTAAAGGGCCGATTGAAACTAACATCAGTCCACGGCCACTATGCCGTAGAAGTAAAACCTAAATTCCAGGTACTGAGGCATCTATTGTTTTCGTCGCGTTGCAAAGTCACTGAAACGCAATGCAGGTCTTTATTCTTGCACCACTCTATTTTGCTTCGCTATCCTTAAAGAAATGCCAAAACTTTTCTGTATCTTTTAAACGCCACAAAAATCATGGCGCAAAAATTCTTGGCAAGAAACGCCAAGAATAGGGTCTTGCTGCACATGCATTAACCAACATGCTCTAGAGTTGGAACCAACGCAAAAATGCTTTGGGGGGAGCACAGCAGGACAGAGTGAAAGACATGGCAAATATTAAAACGCTGTTACTGACTCTTAAAAAAAACATCCGCGGCAGCATGCCGGTAACAATGGCATTGGCAGCCGTTCCTCTGCTGGGCGCGGCCGGGGCAGCCATAGACTATGTGCGCGCCTACAATGCGTCTACTGAAATAAAGGCCGCTGCTGACGCCGCTGTACTCGCTGGAACTTCGGTTCTGTCTGAAAGCAAAGGAAACGAAAAACTGGCGCTGGCCGCCGCAGAAAGCAGTTTTAAGGCTCATTTAAAACAAATGGCCAGCTTCTCTAAGAATACTGTCAAAATTGTAGTCAACGAAAAGAAGACGGGCCTATCGGCTTCTGGCACAGCCGCAATTGAAACGACTTTGTTGAAGTTAATTGGCATTGTGGAACTTCCAGTGCTCAATCCATCTGGCGCTGAGTTTTCAGCTGCCGAAGCCCCCGTTGCAGGTGGTGGCGGTGACATTGAAATTTCGATGATGTTGGATGTTACAGGTTCAATGTGTAACGACAACACAGGCCCCTGCTCGTCGGATCCCAAGCTGGCAGCACTCAAAGTGGCGGCTTCAAAACTTGTTGATACAGTAGTTTGGGATGACCAAAGCAAACACACATCAAAAGTTGCTGTCGTACCGTTCAACACACATGTGCGCGTGAGCCCGGATGGTCAGGGTGCGGCCATTATGGCCAGCCTGACAAATCTACCAGCCACATGGAATGGCTATTACAACACTTGTGATAATTGGGTTGGCAGTGGCGGCGCAGATGGCAGCGGCGGCACCTGGTCTTGCACGCCGTGGTACACAACACAGGCAACAAATTTCAAAGTCATGCCCTGCGTCACGGATCGCTATTACAATACGTCAACGGACTATGACTATACCGACGCGGCACCTGGTTCAAATAAATGGATGAACGCAACCGACGGCACGCGGTCTCCGAAATATGATGACAGCACTGACGTACAAAGAACCTCAGGCATTGGCGCAACTGCGGCTGATCCTCTCGGCGGCTGGAACTATGATCAAAATGGAACATGCTGGGCCCAGCCCACCAGCAACACATTCATGCCTTTGTCAAATAATAAGTCAGTCTTGAAAAGTATGATCGACGGTCTACAAGCAACTGGCTCAACAGGCGGCACATTGGGCACCAGTTTCACCTGGTTCACACTTTCACCCAATTGGAACAATGCACTTTCAAACACGGCACAACCATACAGCAAGCTCACGCAAATCAATTCATCAGGTGGCAAAAGTCTGCGCAAGATTGCAATTCTGATGACTGATGGCGCTTACAATGCGGGTCGGGGCTGGCTGGACAATGACCAAAACCCCTATTTTGTAGCAGCAAAAAAAATGTGCGAGGCCATGAAAAATTCTGGCATTGAAATCTATACCGTAGGTTACGAGCTTAACGCGTTGCCACCCAATGATAAGGCACATGCTTTAGATGTTTTGCGCCAGTGTGGCTCCGACATAAAACACTTTTATGAGTCATTCGATGCGGCAAAGCTACAAGCCGACTTCGACCAAATTGCGCAAAACATTTCAGGGCTTGATGCGGGCATTCGCCTAACCAAATAATTGGCGCGCTGCTTTAAACAAGCAATGCTCCTTCATAGCGCAGCAGCCATTCCTTGCGGTGAATGCCGCCGCCATAACCCGTCATTGATCCATCGGCCCCAATCACGCGGTGGCACGGCACCACAATGGCAATCGGGTTCCGGCCATTGGCTGTTCCCACCGCACGGCTGAGATTGACATCACCCAGTTTGCGGGCAATGGAACCATAAGACACGGTGGTGCCCGCCGGAATTTTGCGCAGCTCAGCCCACACGCGCTTCTCAAATTCAGTACCGCCGCCATCCGTGAGCAGAGTATCGATGGCGTGAATATCACCTCTGAAATAATCGCGGACAATATCCGAAAGCCCAAACGGATTACTCGCCGCCTGCAACTCCACATCCCCAAACCGCGCCCGCACCTGCCGCAAAATACGGTCAGAGGCATCCTCAAACTCCAGCAGTAACAACACCCCATCGCGCGCAATCAGCGTCATGCGGCCAATGGGCGTTTCGATGTGTTCGGTTAGGAAGCAGTGCATGGGAGAAATTATAGAACTTGAATTACCCGTCTGCCACCCGATAATCTGAAGCGAATGAAAGACCGCGCCAGTAAACTTCGCAAAAACCAAACACCCGCGGAAATCAAAATCTGGGGTGCTTTGCGCAAGCGCAGTTTGGGCGGCCACCGGTTGGTGCGGCAGGCGCAGATTGGGCCATATATTGTTGATTTTCTATGCCGTGAGAAGGCTTTCATCATTGAGGTGGATGGGGCGACGCACAGCAGCGACGAAGAAGTTGCATTTGACAAAAGGCGCTCCCGCTACCTTGAATCCCAAGGCTATGTGATTCACCGCATCGACAATTTTGATGTCTATAAACATCTGAATGAATCATTGTCAGGCATTTTGGCAATGCTGGACGCAAGGCCGAGTCTGTTCCGACCAAAGAACCCCCTCAGTCCTTCGGACAGTTCCCCCAGCAAGCTGGTGGAGCGCGATATAAGTGAAGACTGAGCCTGTTTCAAAAAAGCCCACGCACCACCCCACGCTCCCCCAGCTTGCTGGGGGAGCTGCCCGAAGGGCTGAGGGGGAGCAGGCAACAGGCTCAGGGCCAGTTAGTGAACCTGCGTAAACATAAATCCAAAGGCAATGGCAAGAAAAAACAGCATGAGCAGCGCCAGCGGATAGCCAATTTTCATCGTCTCTTGCGGAGACATAATTGGTGCTTACGTCTCGCTCCATTCCGCCTCAGCCCAATACATGACAATGCGCGGCTTCCTCTCTCCGTAGTTCCAACCATCCC
>JAGWUY010000138.1 GCA_028868255.1 Alphaproteobacteria bacterium
TCATCCTTTGGGTGAACTTGAGGAACACTCGGTTCAGCTGTGCTTCTCCTCTGGAGAAGCTGCCCCGGAGGGGCTGATGAGGTCTCTAAGAGCAACCCTCACTTTTCAGGAGCGAGCCTGAGGCCCCTCACCCTCCCATGCTTCGCATGGGAGGGTGAGGGGCCTTCGTTTTGCTCCGCCATCAATTCATCACTTGACATTTTATTCCTATTATGCCACATCTGTTCCCGTCTTCTCCGGAAGGGGTTTCCGTTCGCGACGGTGATCAGAAATGGAGAATGATGTGGCGGTTGCGGGTTTGAAAACCACGTATTTCAAACTCTCGGCGCGCCTGGCCTAGACCCACGGGCATTATGACCCGTGCGCCTTAGATGGCTCAAACGGTGCAGTATACCGCACTGGAATAAGAGCGAAGCCGGGCGATAAACAGTCACAAAAGCGCGGGCGAAAACTTTCGCCCACCTCGCCGGACTAATCTACCGGCATTCTGCGAAAGTCTTGCGCCCGCGCAACCCTTCGCTTCTCTCCCTCAAGAAAACGGATGCCGCCGTTTTCACAGCAAGCGGAGTCTTGCTCTATTCGGTCTTGCCGCCGCCATCTTTCCAGTCTTGAAACTTGCCGAGATTTAACACCTTGCTATAACCCATTTCATGCAGCGTTTGCCCCGCCAGTGCGGCGCGGCCGCCGGAGGCGCAATAGGTGATCAGGGTTTTCTCTGGTGTTATCTCTTTCACATAACCGGGTGATGCGGGGTCAACCTTTGATTCCAGCAGTCCTCGCTGCACGTGCAGCGCGCCCTTCACCTTTCCCTGCGCCACCTCAGTGCCATCACGCACGTCGAGAAATACAACATTCGGATCGCCCAACAGTTTCTTGGCCTCTTCGACCGAGATGGTGGGCACTTCGGCGCGAGCGGCCGCCAGCATATCTGCATAAGTTTTTGTCATCTTTATTCTCCTGTTCGGTGTTCCAAGTCGGATTTCAATTCGCCATAACCCGTGAAGCGATATTCATAGTCCAATCCCAGCTTGGTGGCGGCGACTTTGGCCTTTTCCTCCAACTCTGCATCTTTCGTCTGGGCCAGATAGATCACCTTGGTATAGTGTCGAAAATAATCGTCACGCAGTTCGGGGTGCTTGTCCAAGCCTAAACCTTGCCACATCAGCTTATCAAAATGGCGGGCCAAGTAATCAGTGAGGTAGAAGCTGGTGAAATCCTCCGGTTCGGTTTTGGCAAAGCTTTCATTGCCGCTGAAGAAGGCATAGCAGTGGGGGCCACGAAGGCGTTCCACGCCCTCCTCGGCCAACATGGCATCTAGCTGGCCGCCCGTGCCGCAATCGCCATAAAGCACAAAGATGGACTTATAGTTGGCCTTATAGGCTCTAATCTTTTCGCGCAGGGCGGGCACAATAAAGTGTGGTGTGTTGTGCCATTTGGCAGGCAGGCACTGAATGTCAAACTTGCGCCACTGGTTGACTTCAATCAGATCCACAATTTCCCTTGCTAGTGCGCCACAGGCCAAGAGCAGGACGCGCGCTTGATCAAAATTTTGCGCAAAGTAATCAGCGGGGCCTAATTCAAGCTTGGTCATACATTGCATTCCATTTGCTGCTCATTAACCATGTTCTTGCGGTTTGCGCAAAATTTTACCGATAGGCACAATTCGACCGACCGATTTTAACTGGCGTTAAGAGGTGTCGCGTATTTTAGAAGCATATCCACTGAAAACCAAGCATTCGCTGGGGCGGCGGATAGGTGCTGTTACCAACATTTGGAGAATATCAATATGAAGAAGTTCCTGAAAGACGAATCCGGCGCAACTGCTATCGAATACGGCCTGATCGCCGCTGCCATGGCTGTTTGCTTGCTCACAGCTATGCCATACATCACCAACGCGTTGACAACGAAGTTCAACAACATCGGTGCTGCGTTGAAGTAATAAATTTTTCCGCAGCTTGCTTCGGCAACGCTGCGGCATATATCTCTCAGAAGGGCGTTGCTTTTGCAGCGCCTTTTTTGCTTTTTTGTGTCGCCACCACAAACCGAGAGATTTTACGGAGTCTCAACTATGTTTTTCATTCGCCTGCCCAAAGGCTCAACTAGCTGCAATTCGACTGACTGACTTTAACCCGCGTTAAGGGGCGGCGGGTAGCTTGCACGTATATCCGCTGGCAACCAAGCAAAAGCAAGGACGGGGGATAGGTGCTGAAAATAACATTTGGAGAAATGAATCATGAAGAAGTTCCTGAAAGACGAATCTGGCGCAACAGCTATTGAATACGGCCTCATCGCCGCTGCAATGGCAGTTTGCCTGCTCACAGCAATGCCATACATTACCAACGCCTTGACCACAAAGTTCAACAACATCGGCGCTGCTTTGAAGTAATTGAATTTGCAACGGTGTGCCTTGGTATCACCGTTGCTTACTTCTCGAAGAAGGGTGCTGCTTCGCAGCGCCCTTTTTGTTGAACCTCGCAAGGGTATTGATCACTTGCACCATTTTCAAAGAATGTGTGCAAACTTGCAGTCCAAATTCAGTGGTCGTTAATGTGTGACGATTACAATCAGGAAAGGAAGTTCATGGTGATGCCTGCGTTTAGCATACCACACTTTCAAAGGAGAGACTTATGCGGTTGTTTTTGCGCGATGAGCAAGGTGCTACAGCCATCGAATATGGTTTGATCGCCGCGTTAATGGCGACTGGTCTGTTGATTGCCATGCCATTTTTGACCGACGCGTTCCTCAGCGATGCCAACAAGCTGGCCAACGCACTCAAATGAAAAATCCGGCGAGTGGTTTCGCCGGATTAGTCGAAATCCTAAATGTTGAAAATCAAGCTGGCAATTGATTATGCTTGCGGGCCATAAAGCTTTTGGCCGTTTCCACAGCCACGGCCGCATCACGGCAATAGGCATCAGCGCCTACAGCTTTAGCAAATTCTTCGTTTAGCGGTGCGCCACCGACGAGCACGATGTAATCATCGCGGATGCCTTTTTCCTTCATGGTGTCGATCACCACTTTCATATAGGGCATGGTGGTGGTGAGAAGCGCTGACATGCCGATGATGTCTGGCTTGTGCTCTTCCAAGGCGTTGAGATAATTTTCCACTGGATTGTTGATACCCAAGTTGATGACTTCAAAGCCTGCGCCTTCCATCATCATGCCGACCAGGTTTTTGCCGATGTCGTGAATGTCGCCCTTCACCGTGCCGATAACCATTTTGCCCAAGCGGGGCGCACCAGTTGCAATCAGCAATGGGCGCAGGATGGCCATGCCAGCCTTCATCGAGTTGGCGGCCAAGAGAACTTCTGGAACGAACAAGATGCCATCACGGAAATCGATGCCGACGATGCGCATGCCTTCGACCAGGCCTTCAGTTAATGTTTTGTAAGGGCTCCAGCCGCGCTTCAGAAGGATGTGAACACCTTCTTCCACTTCTTCCTTGAGGCCATCATACAGGTCGTCATGGATCTGTTGCACCAACTCCTCGTCATTGAGGGTGTTCAGATCAAGTTCGCCTTCATCGCTCATGAGAGTCTCCCGGAATTGATATGGTCTGTGAAACTATAGACCGATTGTTAAAAATCTCATCACCTGCGCGACATCAACCTGCCTGAAACCGACTGTTGAGGGTATCGGCGCACCACGCTATGGAAGAGTAAAGGGGAAATGGTTTGAAAACACAATTTGATATTTCAGCTGTTTGTGCACAATTTCCATCAATGTCGCTAAATGACGGCGGGCTTTCGCGCATCTATTTTGACAATCCTGCCGGAACACAAGTGCCGCAGCACGTAATTACGCGCACGGTGGATACGCTGGTGAAGCACAACGCGAATCTCGGTGGTTATTTCAAAACCACAGTAGATGCCGTGGCATTGGTGGATGAAGCACATCAGGCCTGCGCTGACTTTTATAATGCTGCACCCGAGGAGATTGTGTTTGGCCAAAACATGACAACACTGACGCTGCATATGTCGCGCTGCTTGGGGAGGCGCTTTACCAAGGGTGACGAGATAGTGCTCAGCCGCATGGACCATGAGGGGAATATCTCGCCATGGTTGCTGCTTGCCGATGATTTGGGGTTGGTGGTGAAGTGGATGGAATTTGATCCAGAGACCTATGAGTTCTCTTCGGACGCACTGACAAAGGTCTTGTCCACCAAGACTAAATTGGTGGCGATGGGCATGGCCTCCAATTGCACCGGCACGGTGCATGACGTTGCCCAATTTACGCGCGAAGCAAAGACGGCAGGTGCGTTGGTTTATCTCGACGCTGTTCAATATGCGCCACATTACTCGATTGATGTGCAAGCACTGGGCGCTGATGTTGTTGTGTCTTCCGCTTATAAATGGTTTGGCCCACACATGGGCATTTTGTGGGGGCGGAAATCCCTCTTGCAAGAGACTTTCGGCTACAAGGTGCGTGCCGTCGGCGAAGACCTGCCGCACAAATTTGAAACTGGCACACTGAGCCATGAAGGAATGGCTGGCTGCTTGGGAGCCATAGAGTATCTCGAACAGTTCGGAACTGGCGCTACACGCGCCGCCAAGCTGAAATCTGCTTGGGGTGTTTTGGCAGAGTATGAAAAGTCTATCACGCTGCAACTCATCGAAGGCCTGCGCAAGGTGAAAGGCCTTACCGTTCGAGGTGTCACTTCAGCCAATGCCATGCATCGCCGCGTGCCCACGGTTTCCTTCACCATCGAAGGTGTACACCCAGATGCTATGGCCAAACACTTTGCCAAAGAAAACATGTTTGTGTGGTCGGGGCACAATTACGCATTAGAACCCATCAAGAAAATGGGATTGATGGACAAGGGTGGTGTGTTGCGCGTGGGCTTGGCGCATTATAACACCGCAACAGAGGTTGATAGGTTTTTGAGTTCATTGAACAGGATGTTGAAATGACTTTTAGGATCGCCGTTGTTGGAATTGGCAAGATTGCGCTCGATCAACATTTGCCGTGCATCGCCAAGAACAAAAACTTCAAATTGGTGGCGGGGGTCAGCCGCCATGCCAAGCTTGATGATGTGCCGTGCTTTGAAACACTAGCCGATTTGATCAAATCCAAAATCAAGATTGACGCGGTTGCCTTGTGTACACCGCCTTCTGTCCGGTTACAGGTGGCACGGGAGGCGCTGGATGCGGGCTATCATGTGCTGATCGAAAAGCCCCCTACCCCCACGATTGGTGAAATGGTGGCGATGATTGACTTTGCCAAAAAGAAAAAGCGCGTGCTCTATGCCACTTGGCATTCGCGCTATAATAAGTCAGTCGACGAAACGAAGAAGCGGCTTAAGGGCAAACACGTCAATTTTATGCGCGTCACCTGGAAGGAAGATGTCAAGAAGTGGCATCCTGGCCAAGAGTGGATTGCACAGCCCGGTGGCTTTGGCGTTTTTGATCCGGGGATCAATGCTCTTTCCATCGTCACCAAGATTTTGCCGGAGCCGATTTATGTGGAAAGCTCGCGCATTGAAGTACCCGAGAATTGGGCCACACCAATTGGTGTAGACATCACATTCAAGCGCGGCGACGGCAAGCCCGCGGATATGACCGCAGCATTTGACTGGCGGCAAAGCGGTGAGCAGATATGGGATATTGAACTGGCAACTGCGGATGGAATTAAATTAAAGCTTTCCAAGGGAGGAACAGTTTTGCACATCAATGGCAAACTGATCATGGAAGCACCCATGGAAGAATATGAAATGATTTACAAGAAATTTGCGAAGCTGCTGAAAGCCAAAAAATCTGAAACGGATTACTCGCCCCTTCAAATGGAATGCGATGCCTTCATGCTGGCCAAGCCCGTCGTGGTTGCGCCATTCAAATGGATTGAACTCATACACTAGAATAGGCGTATAACCCATTGCTCAAACTTCATATTCTTGGGGTATATTGACTTCACAATCCAGGCCGCTACCAATGCCACTGCCGCACCGCCGAGTATATCGCTGACATAATGCATACCTACGAAGATGCGGGACGCACAAACGAGCAAGGCTGGTATGATAGCCCACGCCGCCTGTTTTCGCATGCCACTCGCCATATAAGAAAACACAATTGAAAGAGACGCAATGGCGTGATCAGACGGGAATGACCAATCGACTGTCTTGTCTATGATCAGGTTACTTACCCCTGCATCGTAGGGGCGGGCGCGATGGAGAAACAGCAATATGATTTGCGCCAACAGCAAACCCAGAATGAACGTTAAGCCC
>JAGWUY010000139.1 GCA_028868255.1 Alphaproteobacteria bacterium
GAAGGCCTGAAAATGATTGATGACAACCGTGATATTGATCTGGTCTTGTCAGACGTGATCATGGCCGGCGGCATGAACGGCCCGGAATTGGCCGCCAAAGCCATCAAACTGCGCCCCGAACTCAAAATCCTGTTCATGTCCGGCTACGCCCCAGGCTCCGTCCGCCAGATGCAAGATCTGCCCGACACAATCGAACTGGTGAACAAGCCTTTCACACGCAATGATCTGACCGAGAAGGTGAAGAAGGCGCTGGCGGCTTAGAACTATTATTTCCTAAATAGGATTTTAAACTTGACACCGTACGGTGAACCTGCTAGTGCTGCTCATACTCCAGAATTGAATCCAAAACTGCCCCTCCCTTCTACAAGTCTTGCAAGCCCAAGAAGACGACGTTGAATGGAAATGCATTTCGACATAGAAATTTTTGATCTGGATTTGGAGGATTATCACTAATGGCTATCAAGCTTTCACCGCTCTTTGGATCACGATGACAGTGCATTCTATTTGCCACGCTTAGGAACCTCATCAGTCACTTCGTGACAGCTTCTCCAGAGGAGAAGCGTGGATGGCTGAACTCAATATCTAACGTCACCCTTCTCCTCTGGAGAAGGTGGCCGAAGGCCGGATGAGGTCCCTCGCCACGCGCTCGGACAGTACCAGCAAGATGCTGTCACACACGCCAACCAGATTTTGGAAGACATCGTGATTGAAGGCGCGGTGGATCACCAAGCCTTGCCTTTGCAAATAATCGGTGCGTTTTTGATCATGTGCCAATTGTTCAGGATTACTATGCGTCACGCCATCCACCTCAACAACAACACCGAATTCATGATTGATGAAATCGACAATATAGGGCCCTATCGGAACTTGGCGATAAAACTTGTACCCACCCAAACTGCGGTTGCGCAGTGCGCCCCAAAGCTTTCTCTCCGCTTCGCTGGGTTCGCGGCGCATGCGTTTGGCGCGGGCATATATGAGTGGGGAGGATGGCATGGGCGCAAACTATTAGGTTTTTCGAGCGGGGCCAAGTGACCTCATCAGTTGCTTCGCGACAGCTTTTCCAAAGGAGATGCGCAGGGTAATTTAGGTCAATGCCAAACTTCACCCTTCTCCTCTGGAGAAGGTGGCCGAAGGCCGGATGAGGTCGCTATTTGCTCAAACCCTTCTCCATCCCCTGTTCTTGCCCGCCACGCGCAAACTTTCTGCCATCGCCTCAACAGCCTTCACGGCCTCTTCCAGCAGCACCCTATCCCGCGCGCGCAGCACCAGATTGGTGGCGAAGCCTGTGGTGTGCTCGAACGGATATGACCCAATGGTCACATCGGTGAACTGATCTTGCACCGCGCCCAAGGGCTTGGCCACATCGCCCTCCCCGCCCAGATATTCGATGGTCACACTTTGCACCACTTCGCCCCTCACCAGCTGAGGGGCCAGAGCGTCCATCATCGCCTGCATGATTCTGGGCACACCCGCCATCACAAACACATTGCCAATGCGAAAGCCGGGCGCGCGTGACACGGGGTTGTTGATCAATGTTGCGCCATCGGGAATGCGCGCCATGCGCAGGCGGGCCTCATTGGCTTCGCGCCCCATTTCCTTGAAATAAGCCGTCAAAATCGCCACCGCTTCCGGGTGGTGCGAAATGCCAACGCCAAAAGCGCGTGCCATGCAATCTGCCGTAATGTCATCATGCGTGGGGCCGATGCCGCCTGTGGTGAACACGTAGGTATAACGCGCGCGCAGCGCGTTCACCGCCGCCACTATATCCGCCTCATCGTCGGCCACCACGCGGGCCTCCATCAGGTCAATCCCCAGTGCTGCAAGATAATCCGCAATAAAGCCTAGATTTTTGTCTTTCGTGCGCCCAGATAAGACTTCGTTTCCAATCAATAAAACGGCGGCGGTGGGGGCTTGTGTCATCTGCAAATCTTCCTCATTCAAGCTTACACCCTACTAGACATTGACCCAAGCCAAAAGCCCTGACAAAATAAGCCCATGACCAAAACCCACCTCGCCCCCCGTATCAAACTTCACGGCGCACAAGGCTTTGCCGCGATGCGCAAGGCTGGCCAAATGACGGCCCGCGCGCTGGATGAGGTATCCGCTTTGGTCAAACCGGGTGTCACCACCGAGGCCATCGACAAGTTTTTCATGGATTTTGCGGCGCACCACAATGTGTTGCCGGCCACGCTGAATTATCGCGGCTATCGTAAGGCCTGCTGCACCTCCATCAACCACGTGGTGTGCCATGGCATTCCCAATGACAAGCACCTGCGCGAGGGCGACATCGTCAACATCGATGTGACTTATATTGTGGATGGGTGGCATGGCGATGCCAGCCGCATGTACACGGTTGGAGCAATCAGCCGCGCGGCTGACCGGCTGATTGATGTGACCTATGAATGCCTGCTGCGCGGCATTTCCGTTGTGAAGGCGGGCGCACATCTGGGCGATATTGGCCACGCCATTCAAACCTATGCCGAAGCCCAGCGCTGCTCGGTCGTGCGGGATTTCTGCGGCCATGGCTTGGGCGAAGTGTTCCATGATCTGCCCAATATTTTGCATTATGGTCGCCCTGGCGAAGGCACAGAATTGAAGGCAGGCATGATCTTCACCATTGAGCCCATGATCAATCTGGGCAAGCCGCATGTAAAAATACTCAGCGATGGCTGGACGGCGGTGACGCGTGATCGCTCACTCTCCGCACAGTTTGAACATTCGATCGGGGTGACGGAAACGGGTTGCGAGATTTTCACGCTCTCGCCTGCGGGCCTCGATAACCCCAAGGTCAGGGCTTAAAATGCCCAAAGGGCTTGAAGATGCCTCAGGCCAATTCGCATTTTTAGGCCACCGTGAGCGCCTTCGGGAGCGGTTTACAATTGGTGGCACAGATGCCCTGCCCGATTATGAACTCCTCGAAATGGTGCTGTTTCGCGCCATCCGCCGCGGCGACACCAAACCTATCGCCAAAGCGCTGATTGCGCGCTTCGGCTCTTTCGCGGAAGTCGTGAGCGCGGAGCCTGAGCGCCTGATGGAAGTGAAGGGCGTGGGGCCGGCGGTGGCCACCGAAATCAAACTGATCCAGGCCGCAGCGCTTCGCCTATCACGCGGGAACGTGATCAAGCGCCCCGTCCTTTCAAGCTGGCAGGCCATTATTGATTATTGCCATGCCGCCATGGCCTTTGCCGAGGTTGAAAGTTTTCGACTGTTGTTTGTGGACAAGAAAAACCAGCTGATTGCTGATGAGGTGCAACAGACAGGCACCATCGACCACACCCCTGTTTATGCGCGTGAGGTGATCAAACGCGCTTTGGAGCTTTCAGCCTCGGCCATCATTCTGGTGCATAACCACCCGTCCGGCGACCCCACACCCTCCATGGCCGATATTGATATGACCAAACGCATCGTCACGGCGGGGCAAACCCTGGGCATTCTGGTGCATGATCACATTATAATTGGCCGCAAAGGCCATGTGAGCTTCCGCAATCTTCAACTGATTTAAATTTGCGCGGCCAGTTGGCGCATGGCGGCCAAAGCTTCAGGCGTATCGGCATCCATCACGACACCCGGGTGGTTGATTTCAATTTCCACCACTTCACCTGCAAGCCGCTCCAACAATCCACGCGCCCCCCTGTCACCCTCACAGGCCATCAGCGCATCAAAATGGGCTGAACCCCAGAGAATTGGGTTGCCATAACGGCGGCCATGAACCGGCACCACCACATGGCGTTCTTCTGCCACATTATAGGCAGCAATCATGGCGTTGATGTCCCGCGCTTCAATCAGCGGCATATCCCCGAGGCAAACAAGAATGGCATCAACATGATCGCGCAAGGCCGCAACCCCGGCTTTAAGCGAAGTGGAAAGTCCTTGTGCAAAATCGCTGTTGTGAACAAAGGTCACATCGTGCCCCGCCAGTGCGGCACGAACGTCTTCGGCTTGATGGCCCGTGACCACCATCACCTCATCGACAACCGAAGCTTTGACACGTGCCACAGTGGCGCCCACCATGGCTTGGCCCTGAAATGGCTCCAGCAATTTGTTGCGCCCCATGCGGCTGGACGTGCCTGCTGCCAAAACCAAAGCCGCTACACGGGGTAATCTTGCAGGCGCTGCTTGGCTTTCTCGCGGTTGAGGCCGCGATGGAATTTCGGCCAGCAATCCACCAAGGCCCATCTCCATAATGTCTTCTGGCGTAACCTCCAGCCCCGCCATTACCCGCGCCAAGACCCAATCAAAGCCATTAAGCTTGGGCGACCGTGCGCAGGTGGGAACCCCAATGACTGGTGTGGATTGAAATGCAGCCAACATCAAAAGATTGCCCGGATCAACCGGCATGCCCATGTGCAGCACCGCGCCGCCAGCTGCCACGACCGCAGCGGGCACAACATCCGCCCGGTCGACAATCGCAACAGCACCAAAAATTAGGATAACATCACAAGGCGGCAAAGTCTTGAGCGCTTGCAGCAAGGCATCGTTTTGGTGATCGCAGATCACCACTTGCGCCACTTCGCCCTTCAAAGCGGCAATCCGATCACGCAATGATTTTTCGGATTTTGCCAGCAGCCCAGCCTTCATGCGCGGCACCTGCGTCAACACCACACCGACATTTTTGGATTTGAAAATTTCGACCTGTAGAACGGCACCACCAGATAAAATCTCAAGTGCCTGATCCAGCACGGTGCGCGGCAAGGCATACGGAATGATCTTCACCGTTGCCACCATGTCTCGCGCCGAAACCCGCGCCCAATTAGAAAGCGTGGCCACGGTCAAACTTTCATGCAGATGATTGATCTGGTTCAAGCGCTGTTTATCGATCTTCACCAGCCCAGCCTCAGCCGCAAAAACATTGGCCCGCCCCGTAAATGCCGCCTGCGCCACAGTTGAGGAACCCGCAAGCGCGCGCGAAATCAGTGCCGCCGCCTCATCTTCCGGCACATCATCATCGTCCAATCTCGCGACAACAACTTCAGCAACATTCTGGGCCTGCAACAGCGCCACATCATCAGCCTGTAAGGCTTTGCCCTTTTTCAGTGTAACTTCACCCAGCCGCAGCGAATGCGCCAAGATGCAGCCCAAAGCCTCAGAAACGGGAACGGCACCAAATTTCATTCACACGCCCAAACGCAAACATTGCGTCATTTCCGCCATGATCGAAATGGCAATTTCAACGGCCCCCACCGCACCAATGCGCAAGCCAATCGGCCCGTGGATTTTGGCAATCTGAGCCCCTGTCAAACCTTGCTGGGCAAGTCGCTCGCGCCTTGATGCCTGGGTCTTGCTGGACCCCAAAGCCCCCACATAAAACACCTCAGACCGCAATGCCAACAGCAAGGCCGGGTCATCGATCTTGGGGTCATGCGTCAAAGCCACAAAACCGGTGCGTGCGTCCAATGCCATGCTGGGCAAAACATCTTGCGGCCAATCTGCCAAGAGTGTGACGCCAGGGAAACGCGCACCTGTTGCGAATGCCCCGCGTGGATCAATCACCGTAATGTCATATCCAGCAGATTGGGCGATGGGGATGAGGCCTTGAGCGATATGCACCGCGCCAATGATCACCAGCCGCAAAGGCGGGCTATGAATCGCACAAAATTCTTCGCCACCATCAGTGGCCACAATGCCTGATTGGTCAAACCGAAAGCGTTTTTCCAACGCCTCATCCGCCACCGCACGGGCAACAATGCGCTGCGTGCCTGTCTGCAGATTTGTAAAAAGCGCCACAGCCTGCCGCTCAACCCTTGCCGCCAAAAGCCGGTTCAAAACATCAGGTGTCAAAGCAA
This sequence comes from Alphaproteobacteria bacterium, assembly GCA_028868255.1. Classification (GTDB taxonomy): domain Bacteria; phylum Pseudomonadota; class Alphaproteobacteria; order Rhizobiales; family Aestuariivirgaceae; genus Aestuariivirga. The sequence goes on from JAGWUY010000139.1 coordinate 5,784, forward strand.
AGGCTCCACATAAATGCGGATTTTGCCACCACAGGCCAAACCCACTTTCCAGGCGGTTTCATCGGCCACGCCGAAATCCAGAACCTGCGGGCGGCCTGCTTCCATCACATCCATCGCCGCCGTGATCACCGCCCCTTCCACACAACCGCCGGACACTGAGCCCATGAAATTGCCCTCACCATCCACCAGCAACAGGCTGCCCACTGGCTGCGGCGCGGAACCCCATGTTTCAACCACAGTGGCCAAGGCCAGCTTGCGCCCCTGCCCCAGCCAATCCCGCGCTGTTTCTAAAAGTGAATGATCCATAGTCTGCTCCTGAACCAATTGTGATTTGCCATCGTAGCAAAAGCAAGACATCATATTACAAAGCAGAGGTGTTCTATGAAAAGGCTTCTCATTCTCGTTGCATTGCTTTTCGCCAGTTTGGCACCGGCC
>JAGWUY010000140.1 GCA_028868255.1 Alphaproteobacteria bacterium
GCCTGTTGGGCCTGTGTGAGGCAGACGCGCGGTTGCCTCTAGTGCCTGTTGTTGAGAGCACTAAGCAATCTGTGCGTGACGCGTTGATTCACGCTGGTCTTTTGAACTGACATGTCCTCAAAGGCAGGTGGGGCAAAAGCCTCACGAAAACAGGATGGCATCAAGATCGTGGCGGAAAACCGCCGCGGTCGTTATGACTATGAAATCCTGCAAACCTTTGAAGCCGCAATTGAACTGAAGGGTTCAGAGGTAAAATCACTCCGCGTCGGCCACATCAATCTGGCGGAATCCTATGCGGCAATGAAAGGCACGGAGCTGTTCTTGCTCAATGCCAATGTGCCAGAATATCGCGAGGCCAATCGCTTCAACCATGAGCAAAAGCGCCCGCGCAAATTGTTGCTGCACCGCAAGGAAATTGACCGTCTGGCCATTGGTGTGTTGCGCGAAGGCTTGACGATCATTCCGCTCAAGATGTTTTTCAATCCACGGGGTAGGGTGAAGGTGGATATTGCATTGGCGCGCGGCAAGAAAAATGTCGATAAACGCGAAACCATCAAGATGCGCGATTGGAACCGTGAAAAGTCGCGCGTTCTGCGCGATCGTGGCTGATGATTCTGATTGCGTTGGGCAGCAATCAGGCTGGCCCTTGGGGCAGCCCAGAGGCTTGCGTTCTGCGGGCACTTAAAGTTCTCAACCAATGGCCCACCCGCGTGACTGCCGTTTCGGCACTGATCAAAACCAGAGCCTATGGTGTCACCAACCAACCTGATTTTGTAAATGCCGTTGCAATTCTGCACACGCCACTGTCGCCCCAAGCGTTAATGCGCCGCCTGCACCTGATCGAGCGGGCTGCCGGGCGCAGGCGATCACGCCGCTGGGGGCCGCGCAGCCTTGATCTCGATTTGCTAGATTATCATGGCCGCATCATCAAACAGAAAGGATTGGTGCAAAAGGAATTGACTTTGCCACACCCGGGCATGGCCCTGCGCAGCTTCGTGCTACTCCCAATAGCTGAAATTGCACCCCGTTGGAAGCACCCTGTTTACCATAAAACGGCTATAGAAATGATTCAGAAACTATAAGTTTTAGAATTGATTTAACGCCATTTCACCATTGTAGCCCAAGAGCGGATAAACCGCTGGTGGGATGATGATGTTTAAATTTTTGAGCGGCGCAGCAGCGGCTGCGTTGATGTTAGCGCAGGCACAAGCCGCGCAAATCAAATTTTCTCCAGATACTTTTTCAGTACTGGGAGCCATGAATGGCTCGCAGGTTGCCAGCGCGACCCTGCCATCGGCGCAAGATTTGCAATATCAGCGTCAAAGCACTGTTGGGCCAACACGCACCATTATTGATTTTACCTCGCAACTTGCCCCGGGTTCTATTTTGGTGCGCACGGCGGAACGCAAACTCTATTTTATTTTGCCAGGGCAACGCGCCATCATGTATCGCGTCGGCGTCGGGCGTGAAGGTTTTGCATGGTCTGGCGAAAATCGTGTCAGCCGCAAAGCAGTGTGGCCAACGTGGACGCCGCCAAAAGTTATGATAGAGCGAGAGGCCGCGCGTGGTCACATCATTCCAGCCTTCATGCCGGGTGGCACCGAAAACCCATTAGGCGCTCGCGCACTTTATATCGGCAACACAGATTTTCGCGTTCACGGCACCACGCAACCTTGGAGCATCGGCCAAGCAGTTTCATCCGGCTGCATCCGCATGTTGAACGAAAATGTGATTGAACTTTATGATCGGGTAAAAGTGGGTGCTAAAATTGTCGTTGAATAATTTTGGCAAATTTTCGACGAATTGCATTCCTTAAACGCTCCCTTAACCAAACCGTCTTAAAAATGGCTCCAGTGAGTTAGTTGTGGAGTTTGAGTATGCGTATCAGCGTGCCAATTGGTGCCTTTGCTGTGTCAAAGGTAAAGTTTGTGTTTGTTGCCACAACGGCAATGTTGTTGGCGGGTTGCTCCAGTTCCATTGAGCGCTTTGCTGCCGATTATAGCAATCCATCAGATGCAGACCCAGTTTACACTGCTTCTGTTCCCAAATACAAAAAGGTCGCTGCGCGCCGCCCCATTTCCCAAAATTACGTGGCCCCGCAAGAGGAAGTGATTGCCCAAAGCCCGATTGTACAAGCGCCGCTGAACAAATCAAAAGCGCAGGCTTACGACTATTCCAAAGCCTATAAGTCTGCCCAAAATCAGCCCCAAGTGGCTTACAATGCCGCTCCTTCTGCGCCCGCCGATGCGCCGCAACCATATAAGGCGCCAGTCTACAAGCAGCCCAAATTTGATGCGCCTGTCGGTGAAGAAACGATTGCGGACTCAACCCAACAGCCTGTTGTAAAAGCACCCGTTTACAAACAGGTCGCTTCTGCCGCAGCACCCACGCAACCACTTTACAAAAAGCCAACAGCTGTTGCGCCGAAGCTGGTTTACAGGCAGGCCGCAACCCCCGTGGTGCCAGCTGAGCCTGCTGCTGCTCCGGCAGGAAACACCGTAACTGTTGGCCCTGGCATGACCCTTTTCGGAATTGCGAAAGCCAACCACCTGACCACGCAGCAATTGGCTGCTGCAAACAATCTAAAATTGCCATATAGTGTGCGTCAAGGACAAGTTCTGCGCATCCCTGCTTCTACAGCGAGTGCCATGCCTGACATGGCAATTAAAACGAGGCCTGTTTCCCTGGCATCTGAAGAACAAGTCACTGCACCTGCCAGCAAGCCTTTCGCCGCGAAAGCCGGAACATTGACCCATACTGTGGCATCGGGGGATACTCTTTTCTCTATTGGTCGCCAATACGGTGTCGCGCCATCAGCTGTTGCTGAACTGAACAAACTGTCAGGCAAAAAGAACCTGCAACTCGGGCAAGCACTAAAAATCCCGACAAGCGGCAAAGCCACAGTGGCCCAAGCTGATGTGGCTACTGAAGCAGCCACGAATGATGCACAAGTTGCAGACAACAGCGATGCCGCCGCGAATAACCCGGTCAAAAAACCCGCAGCTCTGGCTTTACCAAAAGAACAGCCTCAAGCTGATGTGGCATCCGCTGACTCGAGCTCAGATGCCGCGCCATTGGCGTTGCGTTGGCCGCTTAAAGGCAAAGTGATTTCAGCATTTGGCGCTAAGCCCAACGGGCTGAAGAATGAAGGCATCAACATTGCCGTGCCAGAGGGCACCAACATCCAAGCTGCAGATGCGGGTGTAGTGGCTTATGCCGGCAATGAACTGAAAGGCTATGGCAACTTGATTTTGATCCGCCATGCTGGAGGCTTTGTAACGGCCTATGCTCATGCATCACAGCTGCTGGTCAAACGCGGTGACACAGTTAAGCGCGGCGATGTGATTGCCAAGGCCGGTCAAACTGGCGCGGTGCAAAGCCCACAGCTGCACTTCGAAGTGCGCAAGGGTGCAACCGCCCTTGACCCCAACAAGTTCCTGACGTCTTCAACCGCGTCCAACTAATCTAACGACGTCCCCTGCAAGGGTAGCCCGGGCTTAGCGGCCCGGGTTTCTTTTTGTCTCAATATTTCCGCAACAAACCCACCAACTTGCCCTGCACGCGCACGCGGTCTGGGCCGAAGATGCGGGTTTCATAAGCCGGGTTGGCGGCTTCTAAAGCGATGGAAACACCCTTGCGGCGCAGGCGCTTCAAGGTGGCTTCTTCATCATCCACCAAGGCCACAATGATATCACCATTGGTCGCGGTATCACCCTTGCGGATGACAACTGTGTCTCCATCAAAAATGCCCGCTTCGATCATCGAGTCACCTTTAACCTCAAGCGCGAAATGTTCGCCACCGCCCAGCATCTCTGGCGGCACCATCACATTGGCAGAATGATCCTGAATGGCGGAAATGGGAACACCCGCTGCAATGCGCCCCATCATGGGAATAGAAGCGCCACGATAAGCGCCATCATTATTAGCCGCAGGGGAGGGCCGCGTGGCCTTACCCAAAGAACCTTCGATGACATTGGGCGAAAAGCCAGATTTCTTCACTGTTAAGCTTGGCGTGTGCGACTCAGGCAGTTTCAACACTTCCAATGCACGGGCGCGGTTTGGCATACGCTTCAAAAAACCACGCTCTTCCAGCGCCACAATCAGGCGGTGAACACCAGACTTGGATTGAAGGTTCAAAGCCTCCTTCATTTCTTCAAAAGAGGGCGGCACACCTTCTTCTTTCAGGCGTTCATTAATGAACAACAACAATTCAAGCTGTTTGCGCGTAAGCATTTTACAGGTCCTCACAAAAAATGCAGGAATCAGAACAAATCCAAAACATCAATACATGTTCCACCTGTGTTCTGCAACTGTATTTGTTATGTCGCTCAAAAATCCAGCAAAAGAACTGAAACCATTTGGCCTGCCTCGGCTGCGGGCGCATGCGGTTCGCGCACAATCAAACAGTCAGCATTGCGCAAACTGCGCTGCATGGAGCTGTCTTGTTTTGAAAATACGTTCACGTGGCGCGTGCCGTCTGGGCCGTATTTTAAGGTGGCGCGCAAATAGTCTTGCCGCAAATCATTGGCGGGAAGGGGCGCGGCCAATCGGGCCAACACGGGTCTTTCCTGTGGGTCAAGCCCGATCATTTTTGCTAGCAAAGGTTTGAGAAAAAGTCGGGCACAAACAAGAGCAGACACAGGATTGCCCGGCAGGCCCAGCACGCACAGCTTGCCCTTGGTGCCAAACATCAGCGGCTTGCCGGGGCGCAGCGCAATCTTCCAGAAATCAATTGTGACGCCAGAGCGTTTGAGCGCCTCCTGGACATAGTCATGGTCCCCCACCGATGCGCCGCCAGTGGTGATCAGAATGTCAGCCGCCGCCGCTTTCTTGATGGCGGCGATTGTGGCTTTCAAGTCATCGCGGACGATGCCGAGATTGGTCACATCTGCCCCCCAGGCCTTGGCCATCGCTTCAAGCGCATGGCTGTTGGATGAAAAGATTTGATCAGCCCGCGGCTTTGCGCCGGGCAACACCAGTTCATCACCCGTAGTGAAAATCACAATTTTGGGGCGTTTGCGCACGGCAAGCGCGGCACTGCCAGATGCTGCGATCAAGCCGATATCGCGCACATTGATGGTTGTGCCCACCGGGATCAGCACATCAGATTTTCTGAAATCAAGGCCCCGCTCGCGAATGTTTTTGCCGCGCGATGGTGGCTCGCGCACTAAAATGGTCTCACCATGCAGATCAACACTCTCCTGAATCACCACAGTATCTGCGCCGCTCGGCAATGGCGCACCGGTAAGGATGCGCACAGCTTGGCCGAGTTTAACCTTGCCTTTGAAGGCGCGGCCGGCAGCAGAAACGCCAGCGATCTTCAGCGTTGCGGGCAGGGTGGCCACATCGTCGTAGCGCACGGCATAGCCATCCATGGCGGAAGACGCGAAGGGCGGTTGGTCGCGCGTGGCTTTTACATCCTTGACAAGGGTGCGGCCCAAGGCGTTTTCGAGTCTAACGACCTCTGAACCCAATGCTTTGGCTTTGGAGAGGATGCGGGCAAGTGCCTCGTCAACGGGCATCAGCGCCATGGGTCAATCCGCCTGATAGTGGCCAGATTTGCCGCCCGCTTTTTCAGTCACGCGCAGATCAGAAATGGTCATGCCGCGGTCCACCGCCTTCAGCATGTCATAGATGGTGAGGCAAGCTATCGAACATGCGGTCAGCGCTTCCATCTCAACCCCCGTTTTGCCTTCCACTTTCACGGTGGCTGTAACATTCACGCAGGTGGGGCTGGTTTCAAAGTCAACGCTGACCTTTGCAATCATCAAAGGGTGACAGAGCGGAATAAGCTCGGATGTTTTTTTCGCCGCCATAATTCCGGCAATGCGCGCCGTGGCCAACACATCACCCTTTTTCGCAGCCCCGCTGGTCAATAATACCATAGTTCCCGGCAGCATATTGACGCAGCCTTTGGCCGTGGCGCTGCGGGTGGTGACGTCTTTTTCCGACACGTCCACCATATGTGCTTGGCCTTTGTCGTCGAGGTGCGAAAGCTTGCTCATGGTTTGGCCAGAATGGCCTTTGTGGCGGCAGTCACATCCTGCTGACGCATCAGGCTTTCGCCAATCAAAAATGTGTTGATGCCGCTTTTCGCCATACGCGCCAAATCAGCGTTCACAAACAATCCACTTTCACACACCACCATGCGCTCCTTTGGCACCATCGGGGCCAAACGTTCAGATGTGGTGAGTGACGTT
>JAGWUY010000141.1 GCA_028868255.1 Alphaproteobacteria bacterium
TATGCTGGCCGCTGTGAATCTGGATCAGTTGAAGATCACGTTGCGTGAAGAGCTGAAAGTTGCCACTGGTGAGTTGAAGCCCAAGAAGCTGGCCAAGCGTTTGAAGCTGGTTGAGAACTTCCTTGAATCCGGCAATCGCCCAGATTGGATGATCCTGACTGTCGTTCCTGTGATCCCACCAGAGTTGCGCCCCTTGGTGCCGCTGGATGGTGGTCGCTTTGCGACATCCGATCTCAATGATCTTTATCGCCGCGTGATCAATCGTAACAACCGTTTGAAGCGCCTGATCGAACTCAAGGCGCCAGATATCATCGTGCGTAACGAAAAGCGCATGTTGCAGGAATCGGTTGACGCGCTGTTTGACAATGGCCGCCGTGGCCGTGTGATCACTGGTGCCAACAAGCGTCCGCTGAAGTCGCTATCTGATATGCTGAAAGGCAAGCAGGGCCGCTTCCGCCAGAACTTGCTGGGTAAACGCGTGGACTATTCCGGTCGTTCTGTGATCGTGGTGGGCCCTGAATTGAAGTTGCATCAGTGTGGCTTGCCAAAGAAGATGGCGCTGGAACTGTTCAAGCCATTCATCTATTCACGCCTTGAAGCCAAGGGTCTTTCTTCCACTGTGAAGCAAGCCAAGAAGCTGGTTGAAAAAGAAAAGCCGGAAGTGTGGGATATCCTCGATGAGGTGATCCGCGAACATCCGATCATGCTGAACCGTGCGCCAACACTTCACCGTTTGGGCATCCAGGCGTTTGAGCCTGTGCTGATCGAAGGCAAGGCCATACAACTGCATCCGCTGGTGTGTACGGCATTCAACGCAGACTTTGACGGCGACCAAATGGCTGTTCACGTTCCACTGTCGCTGGAAGCCCAGTTGGAAGCCCGCGTGCTTATGATGTCTACCAATAACGTGTTGCATCCTGCGAACGGTCAACCGATCATCGTTCCGTCGCAAGACATAGTTCTCGGCCTCTACTACCTCTCCATCATCAATGATGGTGAGCCTGGTGAAGGCATGATCTTCGGCAACATGGCTGAAGTGGAACACGCCTTGGCGAACGGTGCTGTAACGCTTCATGCCAAGATCAAGGGCCGTGTGCGGGACATGGGGCCAGATGGCCAACCCCGCAACCGCACGGTGGATACCACACCGGGCCGCATGAAGATTGGTGAGCTTTTGCCAATCGCTGAAAAGATGTCTTTCGACGTCTGCAACAAGCTGATGACCAAGCGTGAAATCTCACGCATGATCGATACGGTTTACCGCTATTGCGGCCAGAAAGAGGCTGTGGTGTTCTGCGATCGTATCATGGCTTTGGGCTTCCTCAATGCCTTTAAAGCTGGCATTTCCTTCGGCAAGGATGACATGGTTATCCCTGCCACAAAGGCAAAGCTGGTGGCCAACACCCGCGAAATGGCTAAGGAATTTGAACAACAATATATTGACGGTCTGATTACTCAGGGCGAAAAATATAACAAGGTTGTTGATGCTTGGTCCAAATGCACCGACAAGGTGGCAGAAGAAATGATGCTGGAAATTTCTTCGGTGAAGAAAGATCCAATCACGGGCCGCACCAAGCCGATCAACTCGGTTTACATGATGAGCCATTCGGGTGCGCGTGGTTCACCCACTCAGATGCGCCAGCTGGCCGCCATGCGCGGTTTGATGGCCAAGCCTTCAGGTGAAATCATCGAAACGCCGATCATTTCCAACTTTAAGGAAGGTCTGTCGGTTCTGGAATACTTCAACTCCACCCACGGTGCGCGTAAAGGTTTGGCCGATACTGCGCTCAAGACCGCGAACTCGGGTTATCTCACCCGTCGTCTGGTGGACGTGGCGCAGGATGCGATCATTTCCGAACAGGATTGCGGATCGAAGTCTTACATCACCACACGCCCGATCATCGATTCAGGCGAAGTGATTGTACCACTGTCTGTTCGTATTTTGGGCCGTACTGCGGCTGAAGATGTGGTTGACCCAGCAACTGGCACCGTGCTGGCGAAGGCCGGCAAGGAAATGCTAGAGCTTGATGTCGACAAGATCGAAAAGGCTGGCATCACTGAAGTGCGCATTCGCTCGGTTCTCACATGCGAAACCAAATTTGGCGTGTGCGCAACCTGCTATGGTCGTGACCTTGCACGCGGTACACCTGTGAACATGGGTGAAGCCGTGGGCGTTATTGCCGCTCAGTCAATCGGTGAACCTGGTACACAGCTCACCATGCGCACGTTCCACATTGGTGGCGCTGCACAGGTGCTGGACGAATCCTTCGTTGAATCAAACCACGAAGGCCAAGTTGAACTGCGCAACGCCAATGTGGCCACAGACAGCTCAGGCAAGTTGGTGGTGATGGGCCGTAACACGCTGATCGTGATCAAGGATGCCAAGGGCAATGACCGGGCCACTCACAAGGTTGGTTATGGTTCCAAGTTGCTCGTCAACACGGGAGACACAGTGAAGCGCGGCGTGCGCATTGCGGAATGGGACCCCTATACACGTCCTGTTCTGACCGAGGTGGATGGTACGGTTGCGTTCGAGGACGTTGTTGACGGTGTATCGGTTAACGAAGTGCAGGACGAAGCAACCGGTATCACCAATCGTGTGATCATTGACTGGCGTACCAATCAACGTGGCAGCACATTGAAGCCGGCAATTGTGATCAAGGATGCCAACGGCGAAGTGAAGAAGTTGCCGCGCGGTGGTGAAGCCCGTTATTTGTTGTCGGTTGATGCCATTCTTTCAGTCGATCCTGGCTCCAAGGTTGGGGCAGGTGACGTGATGGCCCGTAACCCACTCGAAAGCGCCAAAACACGCGACATCACGGGTGGTCTTCCACGGGTTGCCGAGTTGTTTGAAGCGCGTCGTCCGAAGGATGCAGCCATCATCGCTGAAATCTCGGGCAAAATCGAGTTTGGCCGTGACTACAAGAACAAGCGCCGCGTGCGCATTGTGCCTCTTGAGGACAGCGCAGAAGCCGTTGAATATCTGATCCCGAAGGGCAAGCATTTGCCAGTTCAGGAAGGTGATATGATCGAAAAGGGCGAATATCTGATGGACGGCAACCCAGCACCTCATGATATTCTTGCGATCAAGGGTGTTGAAGAACTGGCTGCGTTCCTTGTGAACGAAATCCAGGAAGTTTACCGCTTGCAAGGCGTGGGCATCAACGACAAGCACATTGAAGTGATTGTGCGTCAAATGCTGCAGAAGGTTGAAATCACCGACAATGGTGAATCGACGTTGCTGGTGGGTGAGCAACTGGACCGTGAAGAGCTTGACCGTGAAAACGCCAAGCTGATCGCGGAAGGCCTGCGCCCTGCGTCGGGTCAGCCTGTGCTCTTGGGTATCACCAAGGCCTCGTTGCAGACCCGTTCGTTCATCTCAGCTGCGTCGTTCCAGGAAACCACACGCGTGCTCACCGATGCTGCCGTTCAAGGCAAGATCGATACACTCGATGGTTTGAAAGAAAACGTGATCGTCGGTCGTCTGATTCCGGCTGGTACGGGCGGCATGCTCGCTCGCTTCCGCGCCATTGCCGACAAGCGCGACAAGCTGATCCTCGACGAACAGGAAAAGAATGCTTTGCCAGCGACGGCTGCGGAGTAATATTTAAACGAATTGAAAAAGGCCCGGCAGTGATGTCGGGCCTTTTTTGTTTGGGCAAACTAAAATTTCAATGGAGCAGTTGATAGGCCGCTTTTACAATGATCAGCACGGCCAACACGGCCAATATCGCCAAAACAATCTTGCGGAATTTTTCTTGATCGACGGACTTGAAACTTCGCGCACCAATCCAAATTCCGGCGAGGAGGGCTGGTAGATAAAGGGCCGCTCTGGTAAATACGTCCCATGTGATCAGCCCATGTGTGGACTGATTGGCCAAACCGATTATGTCAGTGGCCAGAAAGAAGGCTGTCATCGAGGCACGGCCAGCTGCGGCGCCTGCTGGCGAGGCAAAGTAGAATAGGATTACCGGCGGGCCACCGATGCCAAAAGCGCCATTTGAAAGACCAGAGGCTGCCCCCGCTGCTGTGGAAGCGAGCGTGCCGGGCATTGATTTCAGCGCAAACCCCTTTGCCAGCAGTGCCGTTGCCGCCAGCACAAAAATCGCCAAAGCCATTTGCATTGGCGCGGCGGGGATATTAGCGAGGAACCAGACGCCAATGGGCGTTGCAACCAAGCAGCCCAAAGTGAGCGGCCCCAAGGATTTCCAGTGAATGTCTTTCCAAATTGATGGCAGCAAATTGATGCTGGCGGCAAGTTCTAGCATGAAAATCGATGGCACAATTTCAGCAGGTGCATAAATAAGCGAGAGCGCCGTGATCGATAGGAGTGAGAAGCCAAAGCCTGAAAAGCCGCGCACGATGGCGGCAAGGAAAATGATTAGGCAAGCAAATATGAGCAGCATTGGCGCAGGTTAGTTGGCATTGCTGGGAAGTGATAGGGCCACTTCAATAAAAAACCTCCCCCAGCAGGTGCTGGGAGAGGCGGTGCAATGCCCCCAGATTTTATTTAGTGTGTGATGGCAAGGGCGTGCGCATCATCAGGCTCAATCAAGCCAATCAATGCGCCTGTGGCATCTGTCACCACGGCCAATTTGCCGACACCCGGAATTTGCACCGGCGAGCGCATGATTTCGCCGCCTGCTGTGGACGTGCTTTGTTCGGCCTTGATCATGTCAGCTACCGAGAGATAGGTCATCCAGTGAGACGGAATGCCCTCGTATTCAGGGGTGGTGAGTTCAAAAATCCCGCCCACGGGTTTGCCATCCTTTTTGGCAATCCAATAGGCAGCACCATCGGGCAGGGGGGATGGCTCAAATTCCCACCCCAAGGTTCGGCCATAAAAGGCCAAGGCGGCTTCTGGCTCCCACGTGTTCAGTTCGTGCCACCAGTGTCGTTGCGGCATGGTCATCGTTTATTCTCCCCTCATCAGGTTAAGTTATCGATCATCATGTCGCCGTCCGACTCGCAATGTGGGTGATGGATGTGGCCATGGCGTGGCCCAAATGAGGCAATAAAGGGAAAGGAATGATTCCAAGGCTTTGGCCGCGATTCTCCATAAGGATTGCAAATTAAGCATGACTCGCAAATCCAAAAGATGGAAAGTGAAGGGCGGTTTGGTGTTTTTACACCGCATTATGTCGCTTTTCGCAAGCATGGTGCTTAGACTGCTTCAAGTGGGTGTTTTTCACCTCACTTTCCTGTTGACGAGCGTGCGCACTGCCCCTAAGAGACGGGCACTTCCGAGAGGCAGGCCGTTGGAGTTACGCACTTCAAAACGCTGACTGGGAAGTAAAAAAAGAAGTAAATTCAAGGTCATGCCCCCTGAAACCTGGCCGGTTTCGTTGGGCCTCTGGTTTTGGCGCTATGGCGGGTCCGGACTGGATCGTTGTAGTGCTCAATTTCGTTTGATCCAGTCCAATGATTTTAAAGGGTGATGGGCCGAATGCCTACTATCAACCAGTTGATCCGCAAGCCACGTCTTGCGCCAACATACCGGAACAAGGTTCCGGCCATGCAAGCTTGCCCGCAAAAACGCGGCGTTTGCACACGCGTTTATACCACAACACCAAAGAAGCCGAACTCCGCGCTCCGTAAGGTGGCCAAAGTTCGTTTGACCAATGGTTTTGAAGTGGTGAGCTATATTCCAGGTGAAGGCCACAATCTGCAAGAACACTCTGTCGTGATGATCCGCGGCGGCCGTGTGAAGGATTTGCCAGGCGTTCGTTATCACATCATTCGCGGTGTCTTGGATACCCAAGGCCTTCCCAAGCGTCGTCAGCGCCGTTCGCTGTACGGTGCGAAGCGTCCGAAGTAGGAGCATTTCAACATGTCACGTCGTCATCGCGCCGAGAAACGCGTTATCAATCCTGATCCCAAGTTTGGGGATCTCATTCTGTCCAAGTTCATGAACAACCTCATGGTTCAGGGCAAGAAGTCTGTTGCTGAAGGCATCGTTTACGGCGCCATGGATATTGTTCAGTCGAAATCCAAGGCTGATCCGCTTGCTTTGTTCCATTCGGCTTTGGACAATGTTGCACCTGCCATTGAAGTGCGTTCGCGCCGCGTTGGTGGTGCGACGTATCAGGTTCCAGTGGAAGTGCGTGCTGAGCGCCGTCAGGCCTTG
>JAGWUY010000008.1 GCA_028868255.1 Alphaproteobacteria bacterium
ATATTCCACTTGAAACCAAACCCCAAGCCGCCCGCGCTGGTCGGTTTTGACACACCCGGAAAGGCTGTTGATTCCTCAGCAATGGTCATAATGCCTGGGTGCTGGCCATAAGTTTCATGGTTCATGCGCTGGAGAAATGAAATCGCCTCAAGGTTTTCCCGACCCCCATATTGATTAGGAATCCACTCACCCTCTTTGCGCGAATAATCGAGATAAAGCATAGACGCCACAGCATCTACGCGAAGTCCATCGAGATGATAACGCTCCAGCCAAAACAAGGCATTGTTTAAAAGAAAGCTGATCACTTCCTTGCGGCCGAAATTATAAATCGCCGTGTTCCAATCAGGGTGATAGCCTTGGCGTGGGTCTTGGTGTTCATAAAGCGCCGTGCCATCAAAATTCGAAAGCCCGTGCTGATCGGTCGGGAAATGAGCGGGCACCCAATCGAGAATAATGCCAATGCCTGCCGCATGTGCCTTGTCTACAAAGCGCGCAAAACCATGCGGATCGCCAAAGCGTGAAGTGGGTGCAAACAGCCCTGTGGGTTGATAGCCCCAGCTCGGATCATAGGGGTGTTCAGAAACAGGCAACAGCTCAATATGCGTAAAGCCCATATCCTTAACATAGCCAATCAGCTGTTCCGCCAATTCATCATAGCTCAAGAACTGATCCCCTTGCTTCTTGCGCCAGGAACCAAGATGTACTTCATAGATGCTGATGGGAACGCGCCGCTTGTCTGGCGCAACGCGCGCCTTCATATAGGCTTCGTCAGACCAGCGGAAATTGTCGGTGCGCGAAACGCGTGAAGCCGTATTGGGGCGAAGTTCAGCAGCAAAACCATAGGGGTCGGATTTCAGCGGCAGCAAATGCCCACCCTGCCCGATCAATTCATACTTATAGCCCTGGCCTTCATGCGCCCCGGGAACAAAAATTTCCCACACACCCACATCCAGCCGTTTGCGCATCACATGGCGGCGGCCATCCCAGGCGTTAAAGTCACCAACCACTGAGACACGCTCGGCATTAGGTGCCCAAACTGCGAAGTGAACACCTGTCACACCATCCATGGTTAATGGGTGCGCACCCAGCTTGTCATACAGGCGCAAGTGGTTACCTTCAGCCATGAAATAATCATCCTGCGGCCCCAGCACAGGCCCCACAGAATAGGCATCCGTCACTACCCAAGCGCCACCCGCGTTGGAGCAAGAAAATTGCAGCACTTGAGCATTGGTGGTCTTGATCTGGCCTTCAAAAAAACCAGCATCGTGGCGGCGAGCTAACTCACCTAAGTTTTTTCCATTCGCAGTTTGCACCACAACCTTTTCAGCACCGGGGATAAAGGCGCGCGCAATCCAGCTTTTGCCGCTGGCATGCAAACCGAGCACCTTGAACGGGTCGGCATGCCGCCCGTTCACAATGGCTTCAATTTCGGGGCCGCTGGTTTTCCATTTCGCTTCGGCCATATTCATCCCACCCTTGTCCGACGATTCTATGCCGTCGGTACATTCCAGATTTCTTTGGCATATTCTCGGATCGTGCGATCAGATGAGAACCAGCCCATGTGAACCGTATTCTGAATTGCCTGATACGTCCAGTCTTTCTGAGAGTGCCAAAGTTGCGAGACTTTGTCCTGGCAGGCCATGTAGGAATTAAAGTCAGAACCGACCATAAAATAATCACCATTGTAAATCGAATTGATGATTGGCTGATACAAGGCCGTATCTCCGCCTGAGAAAACACCAGCCCCCAGTGCCGTCAAAACTCCACGCAAGACAGGCGATGATTCAACAACAGCATGACCATCCACACGCGCTTGGCGCTTGGCGTTCACTTCAGCAGCGGTCAAACCAAAGATGAAAATATTGTCAGCGCCCACATGTTCGCGCATTTCCACATTGGCCCCATCAAGTGTGCCAATCGTCAAAGCACCATTGAGGCCAAACTTCATATTGCCGGTGCCGGATGCTTCCATACCCGCAGTGGAAATTTGCTCTGAAAGGTCTGTGGCCGGAACAATCACCTCAGCAAGGCTGACATTATAGTTGGGCAGGAACACCACCTTCAGCTTGTCGCCGATTTCCACATCATTATTCACCACCTGCGCCACATCATTGATCAGTTTAATGATCAGCTTGGCTTGGAAATAGCTGGCCGCGGCTTTGCCTGCAAAAATTTTGACCCGCGGCGCCCATTTGCCCTTCGGGTTGGCCTTGATAGCTTGATAATGTGCGATAGTTTGCAGGATGTTCAAAAGCTGGCGTTTATATTCGTGCATCCGCTTCACTTGCACGTCAAACATGGCAGACGGGTCAACCTTCACATCCAACCGTGCTTGAATGAGGTTGGCCAAATTACCCTTATTTTTCAGCTTTATCGCCGTGAAGCGCTCAACAAACTCTTTGCTGGAAGAGTGTGGTGCAGCACGCCCAATAAGCTCTGCATCATCAAGCGATTCCGGCCCTGCCGCTTCTGCCAACAAAGCCGAAAGCTCTGGGTTCACACCATGCAGCCAGCGGCGTGGCGTGATTCCATTGGTCTTGTTGTTGATGCGCCCCGGGAACAGCAAGTTCAAATCATGGAACACGCTTTCTTTCATCAAGCCAGAATGCAGTGCGGAAACACCATTGATGCTGTGTGATCCGGCAAAAGCCAGATTGCCCATGCGCACACGCCGCCCACCATGTTCATCAATCAGAGAAACCGAGGCAATGAATTCTGGCGATGCATCACGCAGGTTTTGCGCCCGCACAATCAACTGATCATTGATCGCATAAATAATGTGCAAATGGCGCGGCAGCAGCTTTTCAAACAATTGCAACGGCCAGCTCTCAAGCGCTTCCGGCAGCAAGGTGTGATTGGTGTAAGACATCACAGCTTGAGTTGTGGTCCATGCTCTTTCCCATGGCATCTCATGCACATCCACCAACAGGCGCATCAATTCAGCAACAGCAATGGCGGGGTGCGTGTCATTGATTTGCACTGCCACTTTCTCTGCCAAATTGGAAAGATCAGGATATTGCTGCAAGTGGCGGCGCAAAATGTCTTGCAATGACGCAGAGGTGAAAAAATATTCCTGGAGCAAACGCAGCTCTTGGCCTGCTGGCGAAGAGTCTGACGGATATAAAACGCGAGTGATGATTTCGGCCCGCGTGCTGCTGGCCAGCGCACCCGTAAAGTCGCCTGTGTTGAATGCATCAAGATGGATCGGGTCAATCGCCCGGGCTGACCACAGGCGCAACGTATTCACGCGCTTGGCCTTCCAGCCGACCATGGGCGTATCAAAGGCTGTGGCCAACATCACTTCGCCCGGTTGCCATCGCGCATGCGGCACACCTTCAGGTGAAAGCTCAGAAGCCACCTGCCCACCAAAGCCAATGCGGTAAGCCGCTTCACGGCGCGGGAACTCCCAAGGATTACCATTCACCAACCAGTCTTCCGGCAATTCAATTTGCCAGCCATTGGAGATCAATTGGCGGAACAGGCCGTGATTGTAACGAATGCCATAGCCATAGGCCGGAATGCCAAGGCTGGCCATGCTTTCCATAAAGCAGGCAGCAAGACGGCCCAAACCACCATTGCCCAATGCCGCATCAGGCTCCAATGCCTCAGTCAATTCCAAATCAACATCCAGGCTGGCAAGTGCTTTTTGGAATGCGGAAGTGAGTTCAAGATTGCTGAGCGCGTCACGCAGCAAACGCCCAATCAAAAACTCGAGCGAAAGATAGTATACTCGCTTTGACTTTGCCTGATAAGCCTCGCGGGTTGATTCCATCCACCGGTCAATAATGCGGTCACGCAGTGCCAAAATGGTGGCCGAAAGCCAGTCATGGTGTTTGGCGGCAGCGGGGTCTTTACCGACGGAATAGGTCAACTTGGCCAGAATCTCATTGCAGATGTCTGCAACTTTTGCTGCTTCGCTAATCTTTTCCGTTTTGTTGATTTTCTTGTCCATTTGCTTTGAAACCCCTCAATGCGAGGGCGCTTTCTGCAATATTATAGCGCACCACACAACCCGCAAATTGTCATAGCGCTTCACCTCTGGTGTCAGAGCAGATTCGTGATTAAGCATGAATCATGAGTTCAACCCATGCGCTGCTGCAACAACGCGCCCAAGGTGCTGTCACCCTTCGGATGAAGGCCAGCGGCATTGAAACCCTGCGCGAACAAGGCTCTGCCAAAGTCAGGCTGCCACCGGGCCTCACCCATGCCTATCTGATCAACACCGCAGGCGGCCTGGCGGGTGGTGATGATTTTTCCAACACGTTCACCATTGGTGAAAAAACCTGCCTCACCATCACAACCCAAGCTGCTGAGCGGGTCTATCGCAGCTTGGGGCCACCAGCACGATTGCACAGCCAACTCACACTCGCACCACATGCCAGACTGAACTGGCTGCCCCATGAAACCATTGCGTTTGATGGCGCATCGTTAAATCGCAGAATAGCAGTTGAGATGGACCAAACAGCGCGGTTCTTAGGTTTGGAAATGCTGGTCTTTGGTCGCGAAGCCAGTGGTGAGACGATCACATCACTGACTTTGCGGGATGAATGGCACATCAGGCGCGATGGGAAGTTGGTGCATGCCGATATTGTGGCTTTCAACGGCGCCTTGCCATCATCAAAAACCACACTCGGCGACGCCAAAGCCTTGGCCACACTGGTGCTCATTGATCCACATGTCGCCACTCTGGCTGAAAAAATTATACCTATGATCGGCGACTTGGGCGGTGTCTCCGCCTGGAATGGCAAGCTGGTTGCAAGGTTTTTTGCAAAAGATACAATAAAACTCAAAAAAGCAGTCACTGCGGTGCTTTCAGTTCTGGCACGTGCGGAAGAGCTGCCTAAAAATTGGATGGTCTGAGGAAAATCAATGCAATTAACCCCGCGCGAAAAAGACAAATTGCTGGTGGCCATGGCCGCCATCGTCGCCCGCAAGCGCTTGGAGCGCGGAGTAAAACTCAACCACCCGGAAGCGATTGCCCTCATCACAGAATATGTGGTGGAAGGAGCGCGCGATGGCCGCAGTGTGGCTGACTTGATGGAAAACGCCGCATTAGTTGTGACCCGCGATCAGGTGATGCCCGGCATCGCTGAAATGATCCACGACATTCAAGTGGAAGCCACCTTCCCAGATGGCACAAAATTAGTGACCGTCCACCACCCCATTCGTTAAGAGGCAAGCATGATCCCCGGCGAAATTTTCACGAAGGCAGGCGATATTGAACTCAATGTCGGCGCTACTCGCGTCACCCTCGAAATTGCCAACACTGGCGACCGCCCCATACAAGTGGGCAGCCATTATCACTTCTTCGAAACCAATGACGCCTTGTTGTTTGACCGCCCCAAGGCAAGAGGCATGCGCCTCGATATTGCCGCCGGAACTGCCGTGCGCTTTGAGCCCGGTCAACGCCGCGAAGTCACCCTCGTGCCCCTCCTCGGTGCGCGCAAGGTTTATGGCTTTCAACAAAAAATCATGGGAGCGCTGTAATGGCTAAAATCTCACGCGCCACCTATGCCCAAATGTATGGCCCGACTGTTGGCGATAGAGTGCGTCTCGCCGATACAGAACTCGTCATCGAGGTGGAAAAAGATTTCACCATCTATGGTGAAGAAGTGAAATTCGGTGGCGGCAAAGTGATCCGCGATGGCATGGGCCAATCCCAGGCCACGCGCACTGAAGGGGCCATGGACACAGTGATCACCAATGCACTGATCGTCGATCACGCCGGCATTTACAAAGCCGACGTCGGCCTGAAGGAAGGTCGCATCGCCGCCATTGGCAAGGCGGGCAACCCGGATACACAACCCGGCGTCACTATCATTATCGGCCCATCAACTGAGATCATCGCTGGTGAAGGCAAAATCCTCACCGCTGGCGGCATTGACAGCCACATTCATTTCATCGCTCCACAACAATTGGAAGAAGCGCTCTATTCGGGCATCACCACCATGCTGGGCGGCGGCACGGGGCCAGCCCATGGCACACTGGCCACCACCTGCACCGGTGCATGGCACACTGAACGCATGATCGAAGCAGCCGATGCCTTCCCGATGAATCTAGGCTTCATGGGCAAGGGCAATGCATCGCTTCCCGCCGCCATTGAAGAGATGATCTTGTCTGGCGTGTGCGGATTAAAGCTGCACGAAGATTGGGGCACAACACCTGCTGCCATTGATTGCTGCCTCAGCGTGGCGGACAATTATGATGTGCAAGTGGCCATCCACACTGATACTTTGAATGAGTCAGGCTTTGTCGAGGCCACCATCGCCGCCTTCAAGGGCCGCACCATTCACACCTTCCACACCGAAGGTGCAGGTGGCGGCCACGCGCCCGATATTATCAAAGTGGCCAGCCTTCCCAATGTGCTGCCGTCTTCCACCAACCCCACAAGGCCTTACACCATCAACACCATTGCCGAACACTTGGATATGTTGATGGTTTGCCATCACCTCAGCCCGCGCATTCCTGAAGACATTGCCTTTGCCGAAAGCCGCATCCGCAAGGAGACGATTGCAGCCGAAGATATTCTCCATGATATCGGTTGCTTTTCGATGATCTCATCGGACTCTCAAGCCATGGGGCGCGTGGGTGAAGTGATCATCCGCTGCTGGCAAACCGCGCATAAAATGAAAGTGCAGCGCGGTGAATTGGGGGGCGACACGGGCAACGACAACAACCGTGTGAAGCGCTACATCGCCAAATATACCATCAACCCCGCCATCGCTCATGGCCTGTCGCATGAAGTGGGGTCGTTGGAAGTGGGCAAACGGGCGGATTTGGTTCTGTGGTCCCCCGCCTTTTTCGGCGTGAAGCCGGAGATGGTATTGCTGGGCGGCTCCATCGCTGCTGCCCCCATGGGTGATCCCAATGCGTCGATCCCCACGCCGCAACCTGTGCATTACCGCCCGATGTTTGCCAGCTTCGGCAAGTTGCGCACCAACTCATCCATCGTGTTCGTGTCGCAAGCTTCGCTAGATGCCGGCCTTCAAAATCGGTTGGGGACAGCAAAGAAAATGGTCGCAGTGAAAAACACCCGTGGCGGCATTTCCAAAGCCTCCATGATCCACAACAGCGCCATGCCGCATATTGAGGTCAACCCCGAAACCTATGAAGTCCGTGCCGATGGTGAATTGCTGGTCTGTGAACCCGCCACAAGTTTGCCGATGACGCAAAGGTATTTTTTGTTTTGATGCGCGCCATCAAACATATCCGCCTCAGCGAATCACTTGGCCAAGCGACGGAAAGTGTAAGTCTTGAGGCAGAGGAGCGCCATGTGCGCCGCAAACTGTGGCATACGCTTGAAGGACGAGATGTGTTGGTGGATTTACCTCTCGCGGTTTACATCGAAGATGGCGATCATCTGGAACTGGAGGATGGCACCTATCTCGAGGTCCAAGCGGCGGAAGAAGACCTGTATGAAATCACTGGCTCAAGCCCTGCCCATATCGCACAGCTCGCGTGGCACATCGGCAATCGCCATTTGGCCGCACAAGTTGAATATAACCGCATTCTGATCAAGCGCGATCACATTATCAAGGCGATGCTTGAAGGCCTGCACGCCACCGTCACCGAAATTCGCGATCAATTTGATCCACTACATGGCGCATATCATGGACATTGAAGCCTCCCAGCTCTTGCTGCTGCTGAACTGGATGTCACCCGCCTTTCCCATTGGCAACTTTGCTTACTCGCATGGGCTGGAATGGGCCATTGCGAAAGGTCACATCACCACACAGGGCGATGTTGAAAGCTGGATCGGCAATCTCATCACCTCTGGCTCTGGCTGGAATGATGCGGTGCTTTTTGCATTGGTGTGGAAAGAGGATTCGCATGAACTGAACGAACTGGCATTGGCCTTGGCCGCATCAGCCGAGCGTTATCTGGAATCTACTCAACTGGGTCGCAGCTTCGCCATTGCCGCCGCCAGTTTTATACAGATTGATCGGTTTACGGATGAAATCGCCTATCCCATCGCTGCCGCCCTCGCCTGCCGCGATGTTGGCATGAACCCCGAAACCGCATTGCTGGCATACTTGCAAAGCTTCGCTTCCGCCCTCGTTTCTGTTGCCGTGCGGCTTGTGCCGTTGGGCCAGACTGCTGGCCTCACCACACTCAAAAACCTGATGCCCATCATCGCAACCACGGCCACCCGCGCGAGCAGCGCCACGCGAGACGATCTTGGCAGCACCACGCTGCTCGCCGATGTTGCGTCCATGAAACACGAAACCCTTCAACCCAGGATTTTCCGCACATGACAAACGGCCCTCTCCGCGTTGGCATTGGCGGCCCCGTGGGCTCCGGCAAAACCACGCTCACCGAAAAACTGTGCAAAGCGATGCGTGAAAAATATTCCATCGCCGTCATCACCAACGACATCTACACCAAGGAAGATGCGCTGATCTTGAACCGTCTTCAGGCCTTGCCGGAAGACCGCATCATGGGCGTGGAAACGGGCGGCTGCCCGCACACCGCCATCCGCGAAGATGCCTCCATCAATCTTGCCGCCGTTGCTGATATGAACAAGCGCCACCCAGATCTCGACGTGATCTTTATTGAATCCGGTGGTGATAATCTGGCCGCCACTTTCTCGCCCGACCTCGCAGATCTGTCGATTTATGTAATCTCGGTCTGCCAAGGTGAAAAAATCCCTCGCAAAGGCGGCCCCGCCATCACGCGTTCAGACCTTCTCGTCATCAACAAGACTGATTTAGCCCCCCATGTGATGGCCGATCTCGATGTCATGGAACGCGACACAAAAGCAGCACGCGCCGATCGCCCCTTTGTGTTCACTGACCTACTGCGCCAAAAGGGCCTGAACGACGTGATTGCTTACATCGAAGAATATGGTGGACTGACACCGCAATAAAAAACCCTCCCCCGTTTCCGGGAGAGGGCTTGTTTTTGCAACCGTATCTAAGCTTATGCGCCTTCAACACCTTTGACAAACCAATCCATGGTGGCCAAGGCCGCGTCGTCCAGCCTCGCACCTTTGGCGATTTTTTCGGCACCTGACTGGTCAACGACAGGGCCGGTGAAGACGTCATAGCTCCCATCTTTCCAGCCAGCCTGAATCTTGTCAGCAGCTGCTGCAACGTCCTTCGGCAGAGAGGGATTGTAGGGCGAAATCACCACAGAACCTTCCTTGAAGCCCCACCAAGTGTCGATAGATTTCCATGACCCATCGAGAAGCGCCTTGGCCCGCGATGTGTAATAAGGGCCCCAGATATCTTCGATGGCAGTGAGGTGGGCATGCGGCGCAAACTTTGACATATCTGCGCCTTGACCAAAGCCATATAGGCCTTTCTGTTCACAGACTTGCAATGTTGCAGGGCTGTCGGTGTGCGCCGTGATCACATCGCAACCCAAGTTTGCCAGTGTTTCTGTGGCAGCGGCTTCCTTGGCAGGATCGAACCAAGAATCAATCATCACCATTTTAACTTTGACCTTGGGGTTAACGGCCTGCGCAGCAAGAGTGAACGAGTTGATGCCCAAAACAACTTCTGGAACCTTGAAAGAGCCAAGATAGCCAATTGTCCCTGTTTTGGTCATCATGCCAGCAATCGTGCCCAACACGGCGCGGCCCTGATGGAACCGCGAGTTATAGGTTGAAACATTGTCGGCGCGCTTATAGCCTGTGCAATGCTCAAACTTGATATCTGGGAATTCTTTTGCGATTTGGATGGTTTGATCCATATAGCCATAAGAAGTTGTGAAAATCATTTTATGGCCTTGGTGGGCCAAGTCGCGCAAAACAGGAAGAGCTGAGGCATCTTCCTTCACGTTTTCGACGTATGTGGCTTCAACCTGGCCGCCCAGTGCTTCAACCATGGCCTTGCGGCCTTTTTCGTGGGCCCAAGTCCAACCAAAATCGCCGATTGGGCCCAAATAAATAAAGCCCACTTTAACGGGGTCAGCGGCCATGGCGCGACCGCCAAGATAAGGCATGGCCAATGCAGCAGCACTGGCCTTTATGAGATTACGTCTTGTAACAATGGTCATACTTATTCTCCCTGTTTGAATACTCAGTCCGTCGGCATAAATGGCTTGCCAAGACAGGCGGGCGCTTCGCTTCCGGTGCGTTCACGCGCTGAAATAACAGCCAATACAAAAATCGCCATCAGATAGGGCATGGAAGCCCAAAACTGTGACGGCAAAAAGGAAAATCCAGAGGCCTTGGCATAAAGCTCAAGCGTCATCAAAATGCCGAAGAAATAGGCGCCCAACCAAAGGCGGATCGGTTTCCACCCGGCAAACACAACCAGCGCCAGCGCAATCCAGCCACGCCCCGCTGTCATCTGCTCGGCCCACATCGGCGTAATCACCATGGAGAAATAACTACCTGCCACACCCGCCATAGCCCCACCAAAGCCAATGGCGGCATAGCGAATGCCAATCACCGAGTACCCAATGGAGTGGGCCGAAGCATCATTTTCTCCTACTGCGCGCAACACCAGCCCCGCACGCGTAGAGTTAAGGAACCAGTATGTTGCGAAAACCATGAATAACGCAAAATAGACTAAGGGGCTGTGCCCAAACACTAACCGCCAGATGGGGTCACGGGCCAGAAAATCAGGAAAAATGGATGAAAAGGGAATGACGATAATGCCCACAAATCCAGCACCAATCAGCGTGGAAAGACCGATCCCCAAAATAGCCAACGCAAGCCCAGTGGCCACTTGATTGGCCCCAAAAGTCAAAACCAAAACGGCAAAAACCATGGAAGAAGCAGCACCGGCGGCAGCGGCAGCGAGCACCCCAAGATAAGGATTGAACGTTGTGAAAGTAACAGCAAATCCCGTCACCGCGCCAATGAGCATCATGCCTTCGACACCGAGATTGAGCACACCGCTTTTTTCAACCACAAGCTCACCTGTGGCCGCCAGAAGAATGGGTGTTGAGATGCCAACAACAGTGACCAACGCCGAAATGATCAAATCAAGTGTCATACCGAAGCTCCTGCCTTGGCAGCACGCTGAATGCGCAAACGATAGCGCACCAACACATCTCCAGCGAGAATGAGAAACAGCATCAGCGCCTGAAAAATACCGCCAGCAGAACTTGGAACATGAACTGCAGTTTGTGCCACCTGTCCGCCCACCGAGGTAATGGCAAGCACGAATCCCGCAATAAAAATGCCAATCGGGTTCAAGCGCCCAAGAAACGAAGCAATGATGGCCGTAAAGCCATAGCCCGAAGGGAAACCCAGATTAATCTGGCCCAACTGGCTGGTGGCTTCTAAGATTCCAGCCAAACCGGCCATGCCGCCACTGATCAAAAGCGTAGACCAAATAGTGCGCGCACTGTCAAATCCGCCATACCGCGCAGCATGCGGCGCTGCCCCGCTCACGCGCACATCAAAGCCATAAATCGACCGCTTTATCACCACCCAGAAAATGCCAGTGAGTACAATAGCAAAAACCAAACCCGGTGGTATATAGGTGCCCGGAATAGCCCGAGGCAAAATCTGCCAGTCATTGAACGCTGCCGTCTGTGGAAAATTATGCCCTTGCGGGTCTTTCCATGGTCCATTGATCAACCAGCCCATCAGTTGCAAGGCCACATAGACCAGCATCAGGCTAGTCAACACTTCGCTGACCCGAAAGCGTGCCCGCAAGAACGCCGGAATCGCCGCCCAAACCGCGCCACCCGCCACACCTGCAATCAACATCAAAACCAGAATGATATGCGATTCAACAGCTGGAGTGAGGTAGGCCACACCTGCGCCTGCAAGTGCACCGACAATATACTGCCCCTCAGCGCCAATATTCCATATCTTGGCTTGATTTCCCAGTGAAAGGCCAAGCGCAATGATGATCAAGGGCGCGGCCTTGGTGGCAACATCCTGCCATTTATAGGAAGCCAGAATTGGTGTGAGGAAAAACTCCTTGATGGTGCGCTGACCATCATAGCCCAATGCATCAAACAACAAGGCACCAATAATCATAGTGAGAGCGATGGCAGCAATAGGCGTAATCGCCTGCATGAATTTGCTGGGCTCCGGGCGCTTTTCAAAGCGAATGCGCATGTTGAGCCTCCAAAACCTGCGCCTGCGCACTGCCGTGAACACCGCCCATCAACAAGCCGATCTCATCAATCGAAATTTCGCCCACCTTCATCATATCAGACAAATGGCCCAGATTGATCACGGCCAAACTATCACTCAGTTCCAGCAACTCATCCAAGTCTTGGCTGATGACAACTATGGCTGAACCCCTAGCCGCCAGATCAACAAGGGCTTGGCGAATGGCCGAGGCTGCACCCGCGTCCACGCCCCAAGTCGGCTGGCTCACAATCAACACGTCTGGCGCTTGCAGAATTTCACGCCCCATGATGAACTTTTGCAAGTTGCCACCCGAGAGCGATCCTGCAAGATCGCGCGGTCCTTGAGCCTTCACCTTGAAAGTCGAAATCACAAGTGAAGCAAAAGCTGATGATTTGCGACCATCCACAAATCCGCGCAAAACAAAACCCCGCCGCTGGCGCGCGGTCAAAACAACATTGTCGGTTAGGTTAAATTCACCCACTGCGGCATGCCCGTTGCGTTCCTCAGGCACGGCACAAAGGCCAGCCATACGCCGCGCACTTGGCCCAAGCTGGCCAATATCAGCCCCATTCAACCGAATGGCCGAGGCATCGGGGGCCAGAAATTCGCCTCCCAAAACCTCCAGCAACTCATTCTGGCCATTGCCGGCTACGCCCGCGATGCCAAAAATTTCTCCGGCGCGCACGGCAAAGGAAATCTTTTCCAAAGCCATACCAAAATCTCCGCGCTTGGCCATGCTGAGATTGCGCACTTCAAATTTGGCAGCGCCAAAGCTTCGCCCTTCACCCTTGGCAATTTCTTTAAGGCTCCCACCAATCATCAGCTCCGCCATGGCGCGTGACGTTTTGGTACGCGGGTCACATGTTGTCACAACTTTGCCACCGCGCAAGATCGTGGCCGTTTCACACAAAGCTACAATTTCATGCAGCTTGTGCGAAATATAAAGGATCGAACAGCCGGTGGCCGCCAGTTTGCGCAATGTCTCGAAAAGCTGCTCCACCTCTTGCGGGGTGAGAACAGATGTGGGTTCATCCATGATCAAGAGTTTTGGATTCAGCAGAAGCGCACGCACAATTTCAATGCGCTGCCTTTCGCCGACACTTAAGGTTGAAACCACGCGCTGTGGATCAAGGTTCAAACCATATTGATCCAGCACTCTGCGGATCTCAACTTCCAGGTCACGCTGTGAAATCTTGGCATCAAGCCCCAGTGCAATATTTTCAAGAACAGTCAAAGCATCAAACAAAGAAAAATGTTGAAACACCATACCGATGCCCAGCTTGCGCGCCGCCTTAGGCGAGGCGATGCGCATGGCTTCCCCATTCCAAATGATCTCGCCAGCATCTGGCTGCATGATGCCATAAATCATTTTGACGAGGGTGGATTTGCCAGCGCCGTTTTCACCAAGCAGTGCGTGAATCTCTCCAGCACCAATCTGAACACTCACATGATCATTGGCCAACACGCCGGGAAACCGTTTGGTAATTCCCTTTAATTCAAGCCGCAACGGCTCAAGATTCGCCATACTTGTTTGACCACCCCTCAACCCGTCCCTAAATCCATGGCTTTCCGCCACATTGCAAGGCACTATGACAGAACGGTAAAAGCTGGCAAGTCAACCCTGTTAAAAACTTGGGCAAAATCCGGCCTTTTTGGTTTTCCGCCCATTTCTTAGTCTGCCGCCTGAAAAGTGAACAAGGATTTGCCTATGAACCACCCAAGCCAACAGCCAAGTGCCCGCGATGATGAAAGCCTGCTGCGCCTGTCTTTTGCCGTGGCCAAACGTGCCCGTGAAGGCGGCGACCACCCTTTTGGCTCCATTTTAGCCGACAAAGACGGCAATGTGCTGATGGAGCAAGGAAATGGTTATACCTCAGAGGGAGGTGACCGAACAGCCCATGCCGAGCGCATTCTGGCCTCTCGTGCCGCCAAGACATATGATGTTGAATTCTTGCAAGGTTGCACGCTGTATACTTCTGCTGAACCATGCGCCATGTGTGCGGGGGCCATCTATTGGGCGGTCATCGGCCGCGTGGTGTTTGGTCAGACCGAAAAAGACCTGAAAGCCCAAACTGGCGACCACGAAGAAAATCCAACGCTCGACCTGCCCTGCCATCTGGTGTTTGAAGCCGGTCAACGCCCCACGCAATTGGTTGGGCCACTCTTGGAATCTGAAGCCGCTCAGCTTCAAATAGATTTCTGGGATAGCCGCAAAAAATAATTTGTGTGATAGTTGATATCTCATCACCTGCCGGAGTCGCCCATGCTCAACCCGACCGACCAAAAATTTCTGCGCATCGCTTATGAAGAAGCAAAAGCCGGTTTTGATGAGGGGGGTTGCCCCATCGGATCAGTGCTGGCGCGTGGCGACACCTTGGTAAGCCAAGGTCGCAACCAGCGTGTTCAGGGTGGTGACCCTATAGCCCATGGCGAGATGGATGCCCTGCGCAAGGCAGGTCGCCAGAAGACCTATAAGGATACCACGCTTTATACCTCACTTAGCCCCTGCATGATGTGCACCGGCACCATCATCCAGTTTGGCATTCCACGCGTTGTGATCGGCGAAAACAAGACTTTTGGCGGCAATGAAGAATTTCTGCGGTCAAGGGGCGTTGAAGTGATCATTGCTGATGATGCTGATTGCACCGCATTGATGACCCGCTTCATCAAGGAAAAACCAGCTTTATGGGCTGAAGACATCGCCGAAGACGAATAATCGCAAAAATATGAACAACACCTATGACTATATCATCGTCGGGGGCGGCTCAGCCGCCTGCGTGGCGGCATGGCGACTGACCAAGGAAACCAAATATAGCGTGTTGCTGTTGGAGCGCGGGCCGGCCAAGCCGGCCTTCATCACCTCAAAACTTTTGTCCATGCCCGCGGGCTGGATGATGGGCATTTCCGGTAGCCCGATTTTGGAACTACACGCGCCTGTGCCACAAAAACACTTGGGTGGGCGCGCACCAGCGGTGGGCCAAGCAGCCCTTCTGGGTGGTGGCACCGCCGTCAACGCCATGGTCTATACCCGCGGCCAAGCGGAAGATTATGACCATTGGGATCAATATCTGGGCCAAGGTTCGGGCTGGTCTTACCGTGATGTGCTTCCCCATTTCACGGCGATGGAAAACAATCAGGATATTGATGATCAATATCATGGCCGCACGGGGCCATTGATGGTGTCAAACACCGCCCGCCAAGCCCCCATCACCAAAGCCTATGTGGCCGCCGTGCAAAACATGGGAATTGCCTTCAATTCGGATTTCAATGGCGCCACGCAGGCGGGCGTCGGCACTATGCAATACACCACCTATAAGCGCCGCCGCTATGATGGTGTAGAAGCGTTCCTATTGCCCGCCCTGCAAACCGGGCGCTTGACCATCAAAACGGGCTGCACGGTGTCACGCGTGATGGTTGAAAAAGCCACCTGCAAAGGTGTGCACTTCATCCAGAATGGTGAAGAGTTCGCTGTCTACGCCGACCGTGAAGTTCTGCTGGCCGCTGGCTGCTACAACACGCCAAAAATCTTGATGCTGTCCGGCATCGGCCCGGCAGGCGAGCTGCGCAAATTTGGCATCGCGCCGAAGCATGATCTGGCAGGCGTAGGCCAAAATCTGCAGGATCACCATGAAGTGCCGGTGGTGGCCGCCACCAACGGCCATTATGGCTATTACGGCGAAGACAAAGGCCTGCGTGCGCTGTGGAATGGCCTTCAATATCTCCTCGCCAAGACTGGCCCGGTCACCAGCACGGGTGTTGAAGCCTGCGCCTATATCGACCCCGATGGCGGAGCGCGACCCACAATCAAAATGTATTGCGTTCCCACCGTCTATCTCGATGGCGATATCAAAGGTGTCGTCTCACAAGATGGCGTAACCTTAAACTCATGCCTGCTTCGCCCCAAGTCGCGCGGCACTGTGAGCTTGCGTTCCACCGATCCCATGGCAAAGCCAGTGATTGACAACAACTATCTGGCCGATCCCGATGACCTGCGGCTCGAGATTGCGGGTCTGCGTTACGCACGCGAAATTTTGAAAAACAATCCACTAGCCGCAAAAATTTCACATGAAATTTTCCCTGGCAAGGATGTGGTCAGTGATGCCGATCTGGCCCAGCATTGCCGCCGCACTGTGAAAACCAATTGGCACCCCGTGGGCACTTGCAGCATGGGGCCGGATGGTGAGGAAATGGCGGTGTTGGACAGCCAGTTGTGCGTACGTGGGCTTGCCAATTTGCGGGTGATCGATGCCTCCGCCATGCCCTTCATTCCATCAGGCAATACCAATGCCCCCACACTCATGTTGGCACACCGTGCTGTATCATTTATGTTTGGCTAAATTTGCGCATCGCAGTGTGAGGTACACCAACTTACAATCGCTGATTTGGTAGCAGGCAGATAGACAAATTTTGCTGAACCTCCCAGCAGCGCCAAAGCCTGAGGCGCAAGTTCAACATGGCTGCCCGCTTCAACCAGAATCAAGACACGGAAGCGCCGCTTGTTTTGCATAAGCACCGTCACAGCATCCGCCACGACAGAGAGTTGGTCCGCCTCCACCAAAGCTGTGGCAAGGGTGATGAAATGATGCGGCCTGTCCGCAATCAGATTTTGCAGATGCGCAGATGAACTGCCCAGAACACCAATACAATAATCCGGCAACAATGTGCGCGGGCCACTGCCCACTGCAAGCTTCACTTTCAGCTCCCTGATCTGTGCACGATCCAACTCTTTCACGGATTCAGGCAGCTTTGCGTATGAAACAAGATCAGGGTGGATGAGCTTCACGTTGTTGCGGGTGCGCCCAAAGCGCCAACCATCCATCAAGCGATCTGCCATCCAGCCCGCATGTTCCATTTCGGCCAAAGCTTCGAATGTCTTGTTGTCTTCAAGCGCAGCCCAGTCTCCATGGGGTGCCATCGCCCCCGGCAGCACATGATAGCCCGAAGCTTGAATCTTGCTGATGGCGCGAGTGGCGGCAGCGCGATTGGCATTTTTGTAAGTCTGCTGCAATTTCGCCCAAGGCTTTATTGCTGCTGCTGCCGCTGAATGCGCTGACTTTGCATCAAGCCTGTAGGCCTGATGGAAGGCCCGTGCCAGAATTTCTGTGCGCGCGCTGATCTCATGCGCCGCATCATCAACGGCAATAATCTGCGTGGCAGGGTCATGCGCCAGCGACGATGCGAACAAATGATTGGCGTTGCTCTGCGCAGTTTGCACCACAAAAACAGGAGCGAACCCAACAGAGAGAATTTGGCATTTGCGACGCAAAAGCATAGCCGCAACGCAAGCCGAAGCAAATTCTCGCAATCCAATCACCAAAGCTGAAATCTCGTGTGCTTTTTCAAATGCCAACATCTGCTTGTCGCTTGGCACATCTTGGCCAAGTGGCAGTTCTGTGAAATGCAAATCAACCAACTGATCTGTCAGCAAAACGGGAAAATGGTGTTCAATCGCATTGCGGGCTTGCCCCACATGATGGCAACACAGGCTGATACGTGGTTTGCCCAACCCAAGATATGGCGAAATCCCAACAAATCTCTCGATCAGCGCCAGCGAAAACCCGCTCCAACCTACAATCACCAAGTGGACGCATGAAAGTCCACGCAGCGCCGCGTCAGCGCACAGGGCATTTTCACGCAACAGATTTTCTGCCGCCAACTGATCTGCATTCAGTGCCACCACTTCAACCATTTCTGCAGGGTTGCAAAACGCGTCATTTCTATTGAGGGCTGCGGCCATGGTCGCATTTTGCAAATGCAAGGCAACACGTACTTCACTCTTACGGCCGTGCATTGCCTTTAATACAGCTTCTAAATATTCAAGGCTTTTTTCGTCACTCTTCGCTTTGATGGTAATAGTAGATGCGCGCGAGACGTTGGCTTTTTCTAAGGTGGCTTGGCCAAGCGCCTCATCTGTCAAATGAAAATCTGCCACGGCATCAGGTGCGTTAATCGCCACTTTGTTTTCTGCATGTGCCCCAACCCCGCCGCCAATATCAATGTGATGACAAGAAAGAGAACGCAACTGGCGGTCAGACCACCACGCATCAAACTGCCCGGCAAAAAGACGGAACAGCCCGAACAACGTGATGCACGGCGCAATCCAACGCGCACTCATCAACCACCAATTGCGAATGCCTTCACCACCTGGCTCTGGCATCGAGAAAAACAGTGAGAATGTGCGAAGCGCATTGTTCAACACGGCAAAAGCTGGGGTCTCGCCACTACAAGCTTTTTCAACGGGGCATTCGAGGCTGAAGCCGTAATATCCAATGCCAAAAATCAGCACAACAAAAGGAAACGCATAGCGAAACGGCAGATCAGAACCGAACTCAGCCAGTTTGGCGCGCATGGAATGCCTTCTCCTTTAAATTTTGAAATCCAATAATAGTGTTGCATCACCCGATTTAACACTGAAATATGCTGCCACTGCGTAAGCTCCATCTGATCGGTTAAGCCTATGACCCAAAAGAAGTTCGCCCCCAGCGAGGATCGCAAGACCAAGGTTTTCCTCTCATACTCTCGCAAGGACATCGAATTTGCGGAGTTGCTGAAGGCCGAACTTGAAAAAGCAGGCTTTCAACCAAGCCTGGACAAGACCGACATCGCCCCAGGTGAGGCCTGGCAAAGCCGCTTAGGCAAATTGATTCAAGAAGCTGACGCAGTGGTTTTCTGCCTCAGCCCAAATTCCGCCGGCAGCACCATTTGTGGCTGGGAGGTGAGTGAAGCCGAAAAACTGGGCAAACGCATTGTGCCTGCGGTCGCTGACCCGGTAGACCCTTCATGCCTTCCCGAAGCGCTCACCAAACTCAATTTCATCTTCTTCGACAATCAGGCTTTTGATCAGGCCTTCCGACAATTGAAACAAGCGCTCAATGCCAATCTGCAATGGGTGAGACAACACACAAGGCTGGGAGAACTGGCGCTGGAATGGCAAGCCCGCAACAACTCCAATGCGCACCTGATTTTTGGTCGTTCGCTGCGTGATGCTGAATATTGGGCCGCCAACCGCCCCGCCGACGCAGACGCACCGACACCATTGCAAATGCAGTTTATTGCGGCCAGCCGAAAGGCCGCATCTGGTAGGCAACGGCTCGGACTCGTCGTCGCCTTAGCTGTGACGGCTGTCTCGCTTGGCCTTTTTGTTTGGGGCGTGATCAATGCCATCACAGCAAATGAAGAACGCGACAAGGCAACAACGGTTGCCAACGCGGCGATCAATGCAGCCGAGACCATTTCTATTGATGTGGTAAATGATCTGCAATCGCGCAGCGGCGTGCCGCTGGACGCCATTCAGTCAGTTCTTGAAATCACAGAACGCATGCAAAGCAAATTGATCGAGACGGGCGCAAGCCCGCTGACTATGAAAGTATCACTAGTGGGAACCTACTTGCAACTTGCCCTAAATCAGGAATCGCAAGGTCATGCCGATGAAGCATTGAAATTTGCCAAACAGGCAACCCAGGTCTCTGATGAAGTCAAGCAACTGCTCGACGGCATTGCCACCAAAACCCCAGAACAATTGCGCATTCAGAATGTAAACAATACCAACCGTTCCGAAAGTTACGCCACTTTGGGTGATATTCAGAAATCAGCTTTCGAAGACTACGAAGCGGCCAAGGCCTCTTACACAACGGAGATCGAAGCCGCAGGTCAAATTGATGATAATTTCCGGGATCAAGAAACCAAAGCGTCGCGCATTGCAGTTGGGCACATGAATCGAGGTGATGCCCAATTAATGCTCAAAGATTATCCCGCTGCTTTTGCGTCAGCTCAAACAGCCATTGCCACTTACACCACTATGTTGCGTCAAGATTCGCTGGGTAATTGCGGCTATCCCGCGCTGAAAGCCGATATAGCACCATTGGCCCAGCGCTATTTGCAAGCGGAAGCCAATGTATTGGATTTACTAGGGCGCATAATGAACGCTCAAAAAAAATTCGCAGAGGGTGAAAAATATCTGTGCGAGGCCTTGCAAAATGCAAAGGCTGCATTGGCGGCAAAGCCAGAGAACTTGGCACTGCAAATGATGGCCAATCAGGAATACAAAACCCTCTCATTCAATCTGCACAATCAGGATGGTGCAAAGAAGCTGCGCGCCTATCAATTGGTGCGAACATTTGAATCCTTCGCCAAAACTCTGTCTGATGCCAATCCCGCTAACGCACTGCTGATGGGGGACTATGCTGATTCGGTGATCCTCAAAGCCAACTATGCCAGCCCTGAAAGCGCACCTGAATTTTTCGAAACCACATATAAAACCTATGCGACTGTGCGGATCAAACAATCCCTCCTCAACGCCGACAATGCCGTAAACCTTGAGAAACTTGTGGCGAGTTATGAAATTTTGCTCGAAAATCGGCTCGGTGCCACAGATAGCGATTCACCCGCACTCAAGACCTTCATCAGCGTGATGCAGCAGCGCTACAAGCAGGGTGCATCGACCGAGGAGCGTCAAACATGGGCCCGCACCGCTCTGGCCGCAATCGCTGGAAAATAATTCACAATTTGGCCGCGAACGGGCCTAAACCAAGCCTCGATTGCTGCTTAGATCACCGCCATCAAGTTTTGGTGAGGATCAAAAATGGGTATTTTGGAGACAGTGATGGCAGTATTGGTTTCGCTGACAGGAACAAGCTGGGTAGCTCCTCACAACACACACCAAACCATCGAATTCAAAACCTCACAGGTGAGTGGTAACGCAGGGTGCAACCGCTTTTTCGGCACCTATAAGCAAACCGAGAACACCTTAAAAATCAATTCACTCGCCACCACACGCATGGCCTGCCAGCCCGATGTGATGAAGCATGAACTGCAATTCCTCACCACATTGAACAAGACATCCACGGTCGAAGTGACAGACGCAACTCTCACGCTCAAAGACGCAAAGGGGGCTGTTCTGACCGTGCTCGCCCGCAAAAACGTTGGTTGATCACATTTAGGTTTATTCCTATAGTCAGTTGCAGTTCGAATAACCCCCGACAAATTTTGAAAGTGCGCAAAATGATTTCAGCCGGCATGAAACAAAGCTTTGCATATTCACTTTTTGGCTTCGGCTTTGCCGTGTCAATGGCGATGGCAGACACCACTGCCAAAAGTGTAACGGCGGACACGGATATGATCGTCAATGGCAAGTCCGCCCCAGCCAACAAGTGGCCATGGCAGGTGCGCTTGTTTGAAGACAGTATGGATGGGCGCGGCATATGCGGTGGAACATTGATTGCCAGCCAATGGGTTTTGACGGCAGCTCATTGCACTGAAGGCCGCAACAGTTTCGTGATCGGCTATGGCAGCAATTCGATCAAAGGCCTGAAGCGCGTCAATAGCGCCAAGGTGATCACGCACCCTGGCTTCAAGCGCGACACAATGGAAAATGACATCGCACTGATCAAGCTGGTGCAGCCCGTCAAAATGACTAAGGGGGTGGCCACGGCCAGCCTGCCGCCCAACGGTTACTATAACAGCCTTGAAGGTAAAACCACGACGGTAACGGGTTGGGGCTATCTCTATGATCTTGAATCATTCCAGAAGAAATTTCCAAATGCCCAAATTGATTGGAACACATTAACGCCAGATGCGTTGCAAGAAGTTGATGTTCCCGTGCAGAATTTTGACAAGTGCCGCCAAAGCTACATCAAGAAAGGCGCAGGCGATGTGCCTATGGGCCAGATGTGCGCAGGTCTTGACCGTGGTGGCAAAGACAGTTGCCAAGGCGATAGTGGCGGGCCGCTAGTGGTAGCAGACGCCAAAGACCCTAAGGGCTATGTGCAAGTGGGTATCGTGTCGTGGGGCCGGGGCTGCGCCTTGCCAAAACTCTTCGGCATTTACACCCGCACAGACTTTTACCAAGATTGGATTGCGCAAAATCTGAGCGCCAAAAATTAGGCTTTTTCATGCTGACGGTGACGCTTGACCCTCAAATCACCGAGATGTCCGGCAGTGGCAAACACATATTTGCAACGCCCGATGCGCCCATTCGCTTTGGCCGTAGCTTGGATTGTGATATCAAATTTTCAGCATCCGACACACGGCTTGGTCGCAATCATTTTGAATTGCGGCCAGCAGCAAGCAGCTATGAATTGGTGACAGACCGCGTTCACCCCGTGTTCCTCTATGGAGATCGCGTGCTGGGCACAATTGCACTGACAGAGGTAACTGAACTTCGGCTGGTTGATGCAAAGACTGGCCCTTGGGTCAAAATAGAAATTGCCCAAACCGCTGATGGCGGCATTACTGATCCTGGCTTTAAATCAGATGGTGGCACTGTGCAGCAAAGCATGAAGCATGTGCGTAATCTGGCCATTGGCTTATGCGCAGCGCTGGCCTTGTTTGGCAGCTATTCCGCCTATCAGTGGCACAAACAAGATGTGGCGCGCCAAGCCTATCTCAACGACACAGCAGCATTGGTCGAAAAAATTTCAAGTCTGCAAAATCATGCCCCATCTGGAAATTGGACGAAGGTGGGGGAAACTTTACTCGACTCGGTTTACCAAGTCGCACTCAAGTCCAACGACAACTCCAAACCAGATCCTAAAGGTACAGCTTGGGTAGCGAGTGATCATACGCTGATCACCAATGCCCACGTGGCCGCTCTTTTTGAAGAGGCGGCAAGAAACAACCAGACACTGGTGGTCATCCCACCGCGCAATGCCAACGTGGCAATCCCCGTTATTGGCGTTAAAATCCACCCTGCCTACCAGCCATTTCGTGATGCGCTGGCTAAGATAGAAAGAGAAAACAACGTTAAGCTCAACGCTTTGGGCAGCTATGATGTGGCCTTGCTTGAAGTCGCACCTTCGGCGAGCCTAGCCCCGAAACTCACCATCGCCAAAGCTGAAGCCCTGCAGAACATCAAAGCGGGCGAACAAATTGCCTATGCAGGTTATCCCGCACAGGATGCCAAAGACAAATATGCCGAGCAAATGCATTTTGGCTATGTGAGTGGCTCAACGGATTTTCTGGGCGTTGCCGGCCGCCAGCAGGGGCAATTATTTTATCATACCGCCGCTGCATCTAATGGCGCCAGCGGCAGCCCGATCGTGAACAGTGCGGGTGAAGTGATTGGGGTTCTTTCCGGTGGCGAAAAGACTGAGCTTGCAGATCAATTCATCATCTCAGGCTCGGGTACGTTTTATGGCCAAAGCGCATCACTGATCGACGATCTTGAGAACGGTTGGGACGAACCCAAATCCAAGGCACAAGCAACAGCGTGGCAGAACGCCATGCTCTATCTGGCCAGACGCGATGAAATCTGGAGCACGTTGGCTGATTATCGCAACGGAAAATCAATGCAGGCTTTGGCTGTGCCACCGGCATTCCAAAGCAAAGCACAAATTACTCAAAGCAGGGCAAAATCAACCGGCGCACAGGCGATGGAGAGCTGGCGCAATGTTGAGCCCGGAACTTATATGGCCTTTGTTGTGGGCGATGAAAGCCAACCCGATAAGAGCAGATTGGGTCTTCGCGTTTCAACAGATCAAGCCGTGCTACAATCGCCGCTTTATTTGAACGAAGCGCCCACAGCGCTGTTCACGATCTCCACCCCTACCACGGTGACCTTCGCCATCGAAGGCACAGTTGGCCAACCTTATTGGCTGCAAGTGGTAAAACTGGATGATGCCATCGTAAATTGAGCCGTTGTTACCACTTGGCCCAATTTTCCCCACCCCAGCGGCGCAATCAGCGCGCGCGCCACATTGCGCATCGGCGTATCCTGCAAGCCTGAGATCAAGTCTTGCATGCTGCGCGGGGTGGCAATGACATCGCGCAGGCCA
This sequence comes from Alphaproteobacteria bacterium, assembly GCA_028868255.1. Classification (GTDB taxonomy): domain Bacteria; phylum Pseudomonadota; class Alphaproteobacteria; order Rhizobiales; family Aestuariivirgaceae; genus Aestuariivirga. The sequence continues at coordinate 23,815 of JAGWUY010000008.1, forward strand.
GCCTTCCGCACAGCTGGCAATTTGGCCCCCAAACATTCGAGGATCATCAAGCCCACTGCGTAACGGTCTCGCCATGCGAAATCGCGAAAACGGCTGGCATGGCGCGGGGGGGCATAGCGCGCTGTGGCACCAGTCAAATTGGCAGCGTGGTCTTTCACAACGTGCGCCAAACCAAAATCGACCAGCATGGTTGAACCATCCTGTGTAACCATCACATTTTCAGGCTTCACATCGCCATGCACAACGCCACAGCGGTGCAATACAATCAAGGTTTCAGCCAGCGCCTTTACATAGGGCAAACACAGCACGCCCTGCTCCAGCAATTGGCGCAACGATTGTCCAGCCACATAGTCTTGCACGATGTAAAGCGTGCTTTCGCTTTCGCGCCCGCAAGCAATGATACGCGCCATGCCTGGCACCGTGGCGGCATTGGCCCCGCGCACTTCACGCTCCAGTGCCGCAAGCTGGGAGACCGCGTTGCGTGGCGCCACCTTTAGTTTTTTCAAGGCTACATTTTTCGCGCGCGCATTGTCATAGGCCAGATAAACCTCGCCCTGCCCGCCCGCCCCAAGCCTTTTCAACACCACATAGGCCTGACGGTTTTTCCAAGCATTTTCCGCCACCATACGGTTTGTCTCAACAACCGGGTGCAGGGTCAGCCGCAGATCAGCAAAAGCCGTTTCGACTCTTTCAAGTTGCAAAAGCAAATTACGCTGGGTGCAATATTGCCGCGCCGATTCCAGTTCTGCGGCGGCGGCGTCCATTTGGTTTTCCCCTACCAAAGCCTTGGCAAGAGTGATTTGCACATCAACCAACCGCACCGCCAAATCTTCGTCGGCATACCAATCCCGCGCAGCTTGAAGCGGAGCGATGGCCTTGTTCGACTGGCTCGAAGCAACATCAGCTTTTGCACGCAGGACTGAAGCCACTATTGCCTCAAAACTTCCGGGCTGCACGGCTAGATGGCTTTCAAGCTGATCCAGCAATGAGGGAAGCTCGGCTGTCTTGGAAGCGAGAGCCTGCTCCACCGCCAGTGCCCGCCACCGAAACTGTTGGTACAAACTCAAATCCGCGTCACGCTGTTTGATCTCAGCGATGGCACCACTGGCATCGCCCCCAAGCGCCAGCAGGCAACGCGCAGCACAATCCTGCAATTGCAGCCAATAGACGCTGTCATGAAAATCCACGGCGGTGGCCTGAGCCAGTATCACATAACGCTGCGCCACCTGCCAGCGCTCCACCTCGGCATAGGCCTCGGCAAGGCGGCAAAAAGCAAGAAAGCGATACCCCACTAGGCCAGATCCTTCGGCCCGCGCCAGAACCTCAACCAGGCAGTCCTGCACCTCTGGCAGATTGCCCAGCCAAGCATAGACGCGTGCCTTTTCGATCAGAATATCAAGTGTAAGTCGAACATCGGTAAGCGCCAAATCCTGCGCGGTGTTCAACGCCGCAAGCGCGGCCAACGGATCACGCAACCTGTTGCGCAACACCGCATTCAGGACGCGTGCGCGGCAGGCATCTTCTGCCGGAGCGGCGATATCTTGCCACGCAATATCCGCTGCCGGAACAAAGCGCAGGGCCTGCAAGAAACCATATTCATTTTGCCAGGCAGGCTCTGCCAACTTCCCTATCGAGGCAACATCGAAAAACGCCTGCGCCCGGCCAACCTGACCAAACCGAATTGCATTTCGAAGAGGTTCAAGCTGGTCGATGGCGCAGCCCTCACTTCAATTGACGAGCGTGGCCTGCGTGGCAGCGCGCAGTTCGGCCTCTGTCACGCCCTCGGCCAACTCCACAATTTTTAGGCCACCGGGGACGACATCCAGCACACCTAAATTGGAAATGATGCGGTTGACCACGCCTTTACCCGTGAGCGGCAAAGAGCAAGCCTTAAGCACCTTGCTTTCACCCGCTTTATTTGTGTGATCCATCACCACGACAACGCGCTTGACACCCGCCACCAAATCCATGGCGCCGCCCATGCCTTTCACCAACTTGCCGGGGATCATCCAGTTGGCAAGGTCGCCTGTCTCCGAAACTTCCATGGCACCCAGAATGGCCATGGCAATCTTGCCACCACGGATCATGGCAAAGCTTTGCGAGGAATCAAAAAAAGCAGTTTGCGGAAGCTCTGTCACCGTCTGTTTGCCGGCATTGATGAGATCAGCATCTTCTTCGCCTTCATAAGGAAAAGGCCCCATGCCCAACATGCCATTTTCAGATTGCAGCGTGACTTCAACACCTTTGGGAATGTAGTTGGACACCAGCGTGGGAATGCCGATACCGAGATTCACATACCAGCCATCCTGCAATTCCTGAGCGGCCCTTGCGGCCATTTGATTGCGGTCCCAGCCCTTCACATCGCCAGCCATTATGCAATCTCCTTCTTACGTGTGGTGCGCTGTTCAATGCGTTTTTCGTGTTCACCCTGAATGATCCGATGAACATAGATTCCGGGTGTGTGAATGAGATCAGGATCAAGCGAGCCCAGTGGCACAATCTCTTCCACTTCCGCCACGCAAATCTTGCCACAAGTGGCGGCAGGTGGATTAAAGTTTCGCGCGGTCTTGCGGTAAATCAGATTGCCAGATGGGTCAGCCTTCCAGGCTTTGACGATCGAAAGATCAGCCACAATGCCGCGTTCCAGCACAAAGGTCTGACCATCAAACACTTTGGTTTCTTTGCCCTCGGCAATCACCGTGCCCACACCCGTTTTGGTGTAAAAACCGGGAATGCCCGCCCCACCGGCGCGCATACGCTCAGCCAATGTGCCTTGCGGATTGAACTCCACCTCTAATTCCTTAGACAGGAACTGGCGCATGAACTCGGCATTTTCGCCCACATAGGATGACATCATTTTCTTGATCTGACGCGTGTCCAAAAGTTGACCCAGGCCAAAGCCATCCACGCCGCAATTATTGGACGCAACCGTAAGGCTTTTTGTGCCCGCGCGCTTGATGGCGGCAATCAGCAATTCCGGAATGCCGCACAGGCCAAAGCCGCCTGCCGCAATCAACATGCCATCAAATAAAACGCCCTTTAATGCCTCATCTGCATTGTTATAGATTTTTTTCATCAAAACTCCCAAGCTGTAGACGGAACTCCATGTCTAAGCTTAATCAAAATCCTAAGCGATGCCAATGCTGAATGCGTTTGTGATACAGTCGCTTTGCCAGTGGTCAATGCCACAACTGTTCAATCTCGGAGC
>JAGWUY010000142.1 GCA_028868255.1 Alphaproteobacteria bacterium
TCCCCTTTGATAATCGCAGCGGTCGCACTGGTTACGCACGATATAATGTCGGCTCGGCGCGTGGCCGCCTCCACATCACCCACCACTTCGGCGGCAAAGCCATCCGCGGTGAGCAGCGCTGCCAGCTGGTGTGATTTTTCTGAGCCGCGGTTGTAAACCAAAACCGTCTTGATGGGCCTGACCGCCGCGTGGGCCAGTACAAAATGCCGCCCCAGCGCTCCGGCCCCCACCAGCAACAAAGTAGAGGAATCCTTGCGCGCCAAATAATCAGCAGCGAGTGCAGAAGCCGCCGCTGTGCGTCGTCTGGTCAGTTCTGTCCCGTCCATCAGACACACAGGTGAGGCGGTCTGATTGTCAATCAACATGTAAACCGCCTGAATGGTGGGAAAGCCTTGGGCGGGATTATCTGGCTTGAAGGTGGTGGTCTTGAGGCCCGTATATTGCGCCCCCCAGGCCGGCATTAAAAGCAGGGTGGTGTTGTTGATCGTATCGTGGTGATGGCGCACAGGGGTTTCAATGTCGGCCATGAAACCTTCGCGCAGCGCCTCAACCAGGTCACCATAAGGCGTGCGGGCTGCAACTTCCTCAGCTGAAATCCATTTCATGGGCCAATATCACCAAAGGGCAAAAGTGCGGTGTTGTCGGAACCGGCCACTGGCGATTTCGCTGTTTCGATCTCACTTTGCAGTCTGGCAATTTCGCGGCCACGCTCACGCGCCAGTTTGCGGTGCTTACCTTGCGCCAGCCAGCAAAACCCCCACCCCACCAGAATGCCCACGAATACGCCAAAAATAAACAAAAGCCACAGCGGCATACTGATTGAAAGCACGGGCGATTCAGTAGCGAAAGGATCAAGTGAAAGCGTGGTCCACTGCCTATTAGCAACCGCAAAAGCCACCACCAGAAGTGTGATGGGAATACCAATGACCCAGCGAAAAATATGGCGCAAACTCAGGCCTTATCCTTGGCAATTGCGCCATTCAGCCTTGCACGAAGCTCTTTGCCAGTTTTAAAGAAAGGCACGCGCTTTGGCGTCACATCCACGCTTTCGCCAGTGCGCGGGTTGCGGCCCTGACGGCCATCCCGCTCTTTCACTGAAAATGCGCCAAAACCACGCAGCTCCACCCGGCTGCCGCCCTTCATGGAATCGATGATTTCATCAAAAATCTTATTCACAATCCGCTCCACATCACGGTGATAGAGATGGGGGTTCTTGTCAGCAATTTTTTGAACGAGCTCAGACTTGATCATGGTGTAGTGTCCGATTCCAGAATGATGCCATAAGTTTAGGCGGAATGGCAGAAAGGTCAAGCTTCCACCGCAACAAAAAAGGCCGGAGTTTCCTCCGGCCTTCGTGATTCAATTTGGAAGCTGAACTTATTCAGATTCTTTCTTCTTCAATGCGGCTTGCAGAATGTCGCCGAGTGAAGCGCCTGAATCTGATGAGCCATATTGGGCCACAGCTTCGCGTTCATCGGCAATTTCCAAGGCCTTGATGGAGACGTTGACCTTGCGCGCCTTGGCATCCATAGCGGTGATCACGGCATCAAACTTTTCGCCAACGGCGAAACGGTCTGGGCGTTGGCCATCACGGTCACGGGCCAGATCGGCGCGCTTGGCATAGGCCGTGATGTCAGTGCCGGAAATGCGCACTTCAATGCCGCCATCTTCAATTTTGAGCACTTCGCAAGTGACTTTCGAACCCTTGCGTGGAGCGCCACCGGTTGCAGCAGCACCAGCAGGCGATGACTTGGTAGCCGAAGCACCAGCCCCACCCTCAGAAAGCTGCTTGATGCCCAGAGAGATGCGTTCTTTTTCCTGATCCACATCGAGAACGACGGCTTTCACCATATCGCCCTTCTTGTAATCCTTGATGGCTTCTTCGCCCGGACGCTTCCAATCGAGATCGGACAAGTGAACCATGCCATCCACATCGCCATCGAGACCGACGAACAGACCAAATTCGGTCATGTTCTTCACTTCGCCTTCGAGCACAGTGCCCTTTGGATATTTCGAAGCGAATGTTTCCCATGGGTTGTTCTGAACTTGCTTCAGACCCAGTGATATGCGGCGCTTGGAAGAATCGATTTCCAGAACCTGCACTTCAACCTGCTCAGAGGTGGAAAGGATCTTGCCGGGGTGAACATTCTTCTTCGTCCAGCTCATTTCTGACACGTGGACGAGGCCTTCAATGCCATCTTCCAGTTCAACAAATGCGCCGTAATCGGTGATGTTGGTCACCTTGCCCTTGACCTTTGAACCCACAGCAAACTTCTCGGCCACGATTTCCCATGGATCCTTGTCAAGCTGCTTCATGCCCAATGAGATGCGCTGGGTTTCGGGGTTGATGCGGATGATCTGCACCTTCACACTCTGGCCAACGGTCAAAACATCAGAGGGGTGGTTCACACGCTTCCAAGCAATGTCAGTGACGTGCAACAAGCCGTCAATGCCGCCCAGATCAACGAATGCGCCGTAATCGGTAATGTTCTTGACCACACCGTCAACCACTTGGTTTTCAGCAAGGTTGCCCACCAGTTCCGAACGTTGTTCAGCACGGGTTTCTTCCATCACAGCGCGGCGCGACACAACGATGTTGCCACGGCGGCGATCCATTTTCAGGATCACGAAGGGCTGCGAAACATGCATCAATGGTGTCACGTCACGGATCGGACGAACGTCAACCTGTGAGCCGGGAAGGAACGCCACAGCACCACCCAGATCAACCGTAAAGCCACCTTTGACACGGCCAAAGATCACGCCATCAACGCGCTCGGCCTTGGTGGTCATTTCTTCCAGACGAGTCCAGGCTTCTTCGCGCTTGGCTTTATCACGCGAAAGAACAGCCTCACCCAAAGCGTTTTCAATGCGCTCAAGATAAACATCAACGGTGCTGCCTACTTTGACGTCGGAGTCTTTGCCGGGAACAGCAAATTCCTTCAGCGGAATTTTGCCTTCTGTCTTCAGGCCCACGTCAATGATGACAAAATCATTCTCAATGGCAAGCACCTTGCCTTTGACAACAGTGTTTTCACTGACGGGACGGTCTGCATAGCTTTCAGCCAGCAGGGATTCAAAATCTTCAAGAGTAGGGGTCATCGAAACGGCAGATTTTGCCATGTGGGGAAGTTCCTTAAACGCATCCGGCGGAGGGCTTTGCCACTCAGGCTCTTGACGCGGGGCTTTTCATGCAAAGCACAAAAAGCTGGGTTAAAGGCGTTTCAAATGCAGGCTTTCCCCATGAGGCAAGCAGAAAAGCGAGCATTAAAAACCAGTATGGAGTGAAAGTCTCACTCCGGTTCCATCCAAAGGGCTCACGCCCCTTGGCCTCAAGATGTCCGCGCTATAGAGGAAACGGATGGGCAGGGCAAGCCCGGGTAGACACCAAAAACGTCTTATTTTGTGCTGGTTTCGATCGCGGCAAGCGCAAATTTCAAGGCTTCAGCCGCTGTCATTAAGGTTGTATCAACCACAATCGCATCATCAGCAGCCTTGGTGGGTGCAGTAGCACGGCTGGCGTCGCGCGCGTCACGGGCGATGATATCGGCTGTCACACCTTCCAAAGTCACCGGAATGCCAAGCCCTAGCAATTCCTTGAACCGCCGCAATGACCGAGCTTTTGCCGAGGCGGTGACAAAAAATTTGAAATCGGCATGAGGGCAAATCACCGTGCCAATGTCTCTGCCGTCCAGCACTGCACCTGGCTCGCGTTTCGCAAACTCTCGCTGAAACTGCAAAAGGGCGCTGCGCACCTCGGGGATCACAGCGACCCTAGACGCTGCTGCCCCCACCGCCTCTGTTCTCAAGTCGGCATCCTCAAATTCATTCACATCTAACTCTTGGGCGATTTGAGCGGCTCGCACAGCCTCGGAAAAATCAGCACCCGCACGCAGCATCTTAAGCCCCACCATGCGGTAAAGTGCGCCCGTATCCAGAAAATGATAGCCAAAATGCTGGGCTAGCCCCCGTGCCAGCGTGCCCTTACCGGCAGCTGAAGGCCCATCGACAGCAATGATCATTTTGCCAGCTGCACGCGCGCGCCCAAGCCGTTCAACAAATCGGTAAAGCCCGGAAAGCTGGTGGCAATAAAGGCGCTGTCATCAATCTGGGTGTGAATGCGTGAGGCCAGCCCCATCACCAGAAAGCTCATGGCAATGCGGTGATCCATGTGCGTCACAACCTTGCCGCCGCCCGGTGCCCCGCCGCCATGCACCTCCAGCCAATCATGGCCAGATGCGGTGGCCACACCATTGGCTTGCAAGCCTGATTCCACGGCATTGAGCCGATCACTTTCCTTCACCCGCAATTCTTCCAGACCCTCCATCCGGGTTGTGCCTTCGGCAAAGGAAGCAGCAATGGAAAGAATGGGATATTCATCGATCATCGAAGGCGCACGTTCAGGTGGCACACGCACCCCCTTGAGCCTTGAATATTTCACATGCAGATCGCCTACATCTTCACCGCCAGCCACGCGACGGTTCTCAATCTCAATATTGGCACCCATTTCAATGAGCGTTGTAATGAGGCCCGTGCGCGTGGGATTCAGCATGATATTTTCGATCACAATGTCTGATCCCTCGGTAATCAGCGCAGCCACCATCGGGAAAGCTGCTGATGACGGGTCGCCGGGAATATCAAGATCCTGGGCTTTCAACTCCTGCTGACCATCAATGGAAATATGGCGCGCACCATCTTTCATCACCACGCTGATTTTGGCCCCAAACGAAGTGAGCATCCGTTCTGTATGGTCGCGCGTGGCCACAGGTTCCACGACAGTGGTCACACCCTTGGTGTTCAGTCCTGCCAAGAGCACGGCAGATTTCACCTGCGCAGATGCCACAGGCAAAACATAGGTAATGGGCTTGGCCGTGGTTGCGCCATGAATAACCAATGGCAGCTTGTCTCCCGGAGAGGTTTCAAAAGTCGTTCCAAAACCAGCCAGCGGCTTGGTCACGCGCCCCATGGGCCGGCGTGAGAGTGAGGCGTCACCCACGCAACGCGCTGTCAAGGGCGTAGAAGCCATCAATCCCATTGCCAACCGCACACCTGTGCCGGAATTGCCAAAATCAAGATCGCCTTTGGGCGATTTCAACCCACCAACACCCACACCATCAACCAACCACTGGCCATTTGGCAATTTTTCAGTTTTGGCGCCTAAAGCCGCCATGGCTTTGGCGCTGTTCACCACATCCTCGGCCTCCAAAAGGCCGGTGATGCGGGTTTGGCCTAATGCCACGGCCCCAAACATCAGGGCGCGGTGCGACATGGATTTATCTCCCGGCACTTTGATGCGGCCTTTGAGGGGGCCGGACTTGCGGGAAATGAGGGGCGTGGCTTTTGAAGGATTATGGGTCATTTGGGCAATCGAATACACTGCTTGAATTGCCCTGTCATCATCCCAAAATGAAGCTTTTGACATTCTGGCCCGCCCGTGGCACAAGCCCGCCCAATCAAACCCATTATGAAGGAAGATGCAGTGGTGAAAGCTGAGCTTGGAACCAAGCGGACCTGCCCTAATTGTGCAACCCGTTTTTATGATCTGTTGAAATCGCCAATTGTGTGCCCCAAATGCGCCACAAGCTTCATGGCCATGTCGATTTTGCCATCCAAGGCTGAATTCCCAGGCCTAAACCCACAAACTCAGCCCAAGCCACGTGAAGAAGCGGATGACAGCGAGTCAGGTGAAGTGGAATTGATCAGCCTGGATGAAGCCGCCGAGGAAGAAAAAGGCGACGATGAAACTGCAGGCATTGAGGATGTGGATCTGGGCGAAGATGCCGCCGACACAGCCAATGACGATGAAGATGATACTTTCCTTGTCGAAGAGGAAGAAGAAGGTAATATGTCTGACTTGGTTGAAGGTGGCGGCAAGGAAGAAGACGAAGAGCATTAAGAACGACGATTGGTTCTGAAACCTAAATTTGTCAGGCGAAATTTTTTTAGAAGTTTCGCTTGATCATTGGGCAAAGCCGAACTAGGTTCCGCCCGCAATTGGGCTTTCCGCCTGGTTTCCCTTTAAGAACGCGTGAATAACGTGGGGTCATAGCTCAGCTGGGAGAGCGCTTGCATGGCATGCAAGAGGTCGGCGGTTCGATCCCGCCTGGCTCCACCA
>JAGWUY010000143.1 GCA_028868255.1 Alphaproteobacteria bacterium
TTCGTCAACCGGATCAGCGCGCAGCTGCTTGGCCTCGCCAATCAAGGTGCGCAGCTCCGCAACTCGAAACTTCAAATCTTCTGGCTTTGCTTTATCAGCTTTGCCGACTTCACCAATTGACTGCATGCGGCAAATGAGCTTCGCAACCTTGCCAATGGAGGCAGCCACACTTAACTCTTGCAAGCGCGCGGCATGTTCACAGTTGCTGAAAAGGCGCAAACGCTTATTTTCGTCATCTGCGCTGTCAGCACCCATTTCACCTGCCATAGACAGAATATTAGATTCTGACACAGCAAAACCTTCTTCCACTGAATGCAAAGCTTCATTGGCTTTACTAAAAGTATAATAGGATGCACCAATTGTGGCTGCCACAAGCGAGGCCAGTACGCCGCTGACCATACCAAGCCGAAACATTTGGCGCTTTTCTTCTTCTCGTCTCAACTTTGGCATGTTGTCCAAGCTGACATCAAACAGCGGCCCAGCGATTTTTAGAATTTCATTGTTGAAGCGGGCGTTTACTTGCGGTGAGAGATGCGAGAAAAAACTGTCGTTGCGAATGTCCACGATTTGCATGTGGGGAAAACGTTTATCAACATCTGCCGGCATACGATCTAGAAATTCACCTTTGGCCCGAGCCAAAATCACATTTGTACGATGACTGCCTTTTGAAAAATCCTGCACTTCACGGGATATCCAGTCATCGCCCTTGTCGCGTTGCACCGCGTCGGGCGTTGCGATGATGATCAACCAGCGGGCCGACATCAAAGCAGGTTTGATTGTCTGGTCATAGAAATCAGCAGCGCCACGCTCATAAGCCGTATCCATAAAAATAGAGAGCCGCCTTTGTTGTGTGCCGGCTAGTAGTGACTTGGGTAATTTGAAGCTCAAAAGACGTTTGCGCAATCGCGCGGCTGCCCGCGCCCCATCAGAGCGCCGATAGGAAATAAATGCATCATATCCGGGGCCGTCTGGCATGATGCACCACTAAATCCAAATTACTTTGCCAAATCAAGGCCCCTTGATATTCAGGCCCTTTGCCAATGTTGTGAAACTGTCTATGGCTGTTTTATCATCTTTAAAAATCTCCAGCGCTTTTTTCAGCGCGGCTTCAGCGCCTTTCACATCACCCGTCACTGTCAAGGCGCGAACATACATGGCCCAGCCTTGCTGATCCTTCGGGCTGGTTTCGAGGCGTGCAGCGAGTTTTGAAATCATACCGGCGATCATGGCGGCTTGGCTGTTGTCGGTACCAGACGAAGCTGCGGGTGCGGCAGCAATGGCCGCGCTCACATCGCGCCCCGTGGCCTTGCCTAGGGCGGCCACACGCTGCGTCACATTTTCGCGCCAGCCTGCATCTGCGGGTGTGTCGGCCAGAAGGGCGATCCATTTGTCGAGCGCACCTGCTTGATCGCCCGCTTGCTCACGCGCCGTAGCATCATAATAACGGGCGCGGGAATTCTTAGGGTCTTTGGCCAGAACTTGAGTCAAAATGGTTTGAGCTTTTGGTGTCACCGTGCCTTGGGCGGCCTGAACCAAGGCTTCAGCATAAGCTGATTTGTAATCGATGTTGGCGGCATCCAGTTCCACAGCTTTACGATAGGCTTCCGCACTCTCGTCATATTTCTGCAAGTTAAAACTCGCCCAACCCAGCATGCGCCAGCCTTCGGCATCTTTGGGGTTTGCGGCCAAGCGGGTTTTCAATTTGGCAACCATAGACTCAACCTGGTTGCTTTCATTTGTGGCGGGCGCGGTGGCCAGTTGGGGAGTTGACGGAATTTCGGGTGCGCCCATATAGGCATACAGGTTGACACCGCCAAGAATCACCAAGCCTGCAGCACAGGCCAGTGCAAACAATTTCCAACCCGAAGACACGGGAGTGCTGACTTGAGTGGTGACAGCAGCCAAACGCCGCTCAATTTCTTTGCGCGCCGCGCTGGCTTCATTGGTGTCAATCGCCCCTGCCTCCAGATCACGATCCACCTCTTTCAGCTGATCTTCGTAGATTTCTTTGCCCTGTGCATGGGAAACACTGGCCTCATAGCGGCGGATCAAGGGAATAGAGATGACCACAGCGGTGGCGCTGCACAGAATTGTCATTAACAGCCAGAGGGACATATCAATCAACTTTCATTGCTAAAGCAGGAGTCAGGCCTGCGAAGGTGGTGCTGCGCTTCGGCGCGCCCACGCGCAAGCGGCGATCTGAAAGGGAAACAAATCCGCCCAATGCCATCACGAATCCGCCAATCCATAACCAAGGGGCCAGCGGATGATAATAGATGCGCACCGTCCAGCCGCCTTGGCTATCAGCATCACCCAAGGCAATGTAAATGTTTGAAATCAGGTTGGTGCGAATGCCAGTCTGATTGGTTTGCATGCGTTGCAACGGATAGAAACGCCGCTCAGCACTCATCTCGGCCACGCGGTGGCCCGATTCAGAAATGGTGAACGCGCCACGTTCGGCATCATAATTTGGGCCCTGGTGCTTGCTCACATCTTTCAATTGAATGGTGTAGCCGGCAATCTGAGTGGTGTCGCCCACGCGCATGGAGAGAATGTTTTCAGATTGCCAAGCAGTTACCCCTGTGATGGCTCCAACCACCAGCCCCATGCCCAAATGTGCCAATACCAAACCATAATAGGCGCGCGGCGTGCTGCGCATCACTTGCCATGATTGCGCAAAAGGAACAGCCCCCAATTTGGTTCGTTTAATTATGAGCCAGATGGAGCCCAACACAATCCACGCACTCAAACCCAGGCCGCAAGCGGTGAGGAACATCGTTCCCCCATTCATCGCCCACACGACGGCCAAAATGGCCAAAGCAGCGACCGAGGGCCATACAAGTTTGCGCAAGGCAGGCGCAATATCATCACGTTTCCATTTTAGAAACGGGCCCAGCACCATAAGCAAAAGCAAAGGCACAAACATGGGCACAAAGGTACGGTTATAAAATGGTGGGCCAATAGAAATTTTGTCTTTGCCGATCAGGTCAATAAACAAGGGATAAAAAGTGCCAACAAATACCGTGGCGGCGGCTACCACCAGCAGAGCATTGTTGATGAGCAGGCTGCTTTCGCGGCTCGCCCGCGCAAAAGGCACGCCTGCGCGAACAACTGGGATACGCAGCGCATAAAGCAGCAAGCCGCCACCTGTGGCCGCCACCAAAATCATCAGGATAAAAAAGCCGCGCGCAGGGTCTTCGGCAAAGCTGTGAACAGATGTCAAAACACCAGAGCGCACAACGAATGTTCCAATCAAGCTCAGTGAAAAGGTGAGAATGGAAAGCAAGATCGTCCAGCCCACCAGCGCGTGGCGGCGTTCTACCACCAAAGCGGAATGCAACAGTGCTGTGCCCGCCAGCCACGGCATGAGAGAAACATTTTCTACCGGGTCCCAAAACCACCAGCCGCCCCAGCCCAAAACATAATAGGCCCAGAAGCTACCCAGCGTGATGCCCATGGTGAGAAAACACCAGGCCAGCAAAACCCAGGGCCGCACCCAACGTGCCCAGGCGGCATCCACTTTGCCGTCAATCAACGCCGCCACCGCAAAAGCAAAGGCGACGGAGAAACCTACATAGCCGACATAAAGCGTGGGCGGATGAACGGCGAGGCCAGGGTCTTGCAAAAGAGGATTCATGCCATTGCCATCCGCTGGAGGGTTGGCCAAGCGCAGAAATGGGTTTGATGTAAAAATGACAAAGGCGAGGAACGCCGAAGAGATCATGCCTTGAATGGCCAACACGCGGGCCTTGAGGGCGCTTGGCAAATTGACTCCGAAAATGGCAATGGCTGCCGCAAAGGTCACAAGGATCAAGACCCACAGCAACATTGAGCCTTCATGGTTGGCCCAGACACCTGTTAGTTTGTATACAAATGGTTTGGCCAATTGCGAATTGGCGGCCACGAGTCTGACTGAGAAATCCGACATCGCAAAACTATAAGTCAAACTGCCGAAAGCTATGGCCACCAGCACGAAAGAAGTCACGCCGGCATAGCTCGCCAGCGCCATCAAGCTGCGATCATGGCGGTGGGCGCCATAAAGCGGCAGCGTGGCTTGAACGAGGCTTGTCATCAGGGCCAGCAACAAGGCAAAATGGCCAAACTCAGCAATCATACCCTATGAAACTCCAAACGCATGGGCGGCTTTTAACCCGCCACACGCGCTGGAACCAGATGAAACTGTCAGACGGTGTAGCTATTTCGCCGCACCGCCATTGCCTTGGCCAAATTCCCCTTCATCCTCTTACCTCCGCATCCATCGAATGGCCAATATTGGTGACGGTTATGGGCCTTGCGGCGCGCATTTCTTCCACGCTGCGCTCAACACGGTTTTGATCAAAACGTTGCGAAAACACGTGCCGTCAACAGAAAAACGCCGGCGACTTCGCCAATGTCCATTTGCTACTTTTGCCGAAAAATAGCACCGTGGAGCTCTCGTCCACGCCGATAGTTGTCTTCTTCGATGATTTTTACCACACTATTTTCACATTTCGCTTCAGGCGTTTGACCTGTCGTGGAACATCGGGACAGCCAAGCCACCTGCGGCTTCGCTGCCCTGAATGACAAAGCGTTCGCTTATTCCGCCGCCTTTAGTGGCCGGTGGTTGCGTGCCCATTCCGGCAGCCAATCACCATGGGCCGCCAGCAGATCGTCTGTGAGATCCCAAATTTGCTGCAGGTCAAGCTCTGCCGCTGTGTGTGGGTCCATCATGGCCGCGTGATAAATATGCTCGCGGTTTTCGGTCATCATTGCATGCACGGTGAGTTCTTGCACATTGATATTGGTGCGGATCAAAGCAGTGAGTTGCGGTGGCAAATCGCCCACATAAGTCGGCTGAATGCCACGGTCATCCACCAAACAAGGAACTTCGGCAGCGCAATCATCTGGTAGCGAGGTGATGCAGCCATTGTTGCGCTGGTTGCCATAAATCACCGAAGGCTCGCCCGTCCAAATTGAATTGACAATCGATGACGCATATTCATGTGACGCTTCAACTTTGATGGTGGCAGCGCTCTTGAAATCAGCCGAGTCTTTTTTCCAACGGGAAATTTGTTCGATGCAGCGCTTGGGATATTCATCCAGCGGTATACCAAATTTTTCGATTAGATCCTCACGTCCGTCTTTTATGAAGTATGGCGTATATTCCGCAAAATGCTCCGAGCTTTCGGTGACGAAATAGCCGAGACGCTTCAGCATTTCATAGCGCACTTTATTCGGACAACGCGGGTTCCAGTGTGATGGTTTGGGGAAGCGGCCTTCGGCATAACCCTTCAATAAATCGGGATATAGGTCCTTGTAAGAGCCATCCTGCTGGCGGTGTTCGAATTGCAGATAGAATGCCATGTGATTGATACCCGCCGCGCGGTAGCGGATTTCGTTCAGCGGAATATCAAGGTCACGCGCCAATTCACCCGCTGTGCCTTGTACTGAATGGCATAGGCCCACTTGCTTGATCTTGGGATATTTTTGCGAGATGGCCCACGTGTTGATTGCCATTGGGTTTACATATTGCAAGAGATGCGCATCCGGGCAAACCTGCAACATATCTTCGCAGATTTTCCAGAGGTGAGGTACGGTGCGCAAGCCCCGCATGATGCCGCCAACGCCCAACGTATCCGCAATGGTTTGGCGCAGTTTGTATTTCTTCGGCACTTCAAAATCAGTGACAGTGCAAGGTTCGTAACCGCCGATCTGGAAGGCTACGATCACAAAATCAGCTTTTTCCAATGCCTTTTTCTGGTTGTTAAAGGTTTCCACCTTGGCTTTGACACCCAATGTCTTAACGATCTTCGAGGCTACAATTTCAGATTCGGCCAAACGCTCAGGGTTGATATCCATCAGAGCGATGGTGGCGCCGCTGGTGGCAGGGCGCTGCAAAATATCACCGATGATGTTTTTCATAAACACGGTCGAGCCGGCGCCGATGAATGTAATATGTGGATTTGCAGTCATGATTTTCCTCTTTGGTCAGGCGGCGATTTCAAATGCCGCGCGCAACAAACGCTTTGGACATGCCTTGCTGCGCTCAATGTGAGCACCTTTGAAGGCAACGTTGTAATTCTTTGTCATCGAGGATCCTCCGATAG
>JAGWUY010000144.1 GCA_028868255.1 Alphaproteobacteria bacterium
GGCAGTTGCACAGGCAATTGTTCTTTTGGAACGGGAACAATGCCACAGTCCTTGCAGTGAACCACGGGAATGGGCGCACCCCAATAGCGCTGTCTTGAAACTCCCCAATCGCGCAACCGAAAATTCACCCGCACTTCACCGCGGTTCATGTTTTTCATCCGGCGCGCCACTTCGGCCTTGGCGGTTTCCACAGACATGCCATTCAGAAAATCTGAGTTGACCAGAACGGCGTCGTCTCCATCCTTTTCCAAGTATGGCACACTACCCACCACTGGATGGGTCACACCACGAGGCGCCACCACCGGCAAAATGGGCAAGTGATATTTCTTGGCGAAATCCCAGTCCCGCTGGTCATGCGCGGGGCAGCCAAACAGGGCTCCTTCGCCGTAACCCATCAACACGAAATTTGCGGCATAGACAGGCAACCTGATCGCAGGATCAAATGGGTGGCGTGCAAAAATGCCCAAGGGGCAGCCACGCTTTTCGGCACGCTCAATGCTCTCTTCACTTGTGCCAAGTGCAGCGACCTCCTTGCGGAATGCCTCAATGCGTGAATCGCGCTGCGCCGCCTGTTTGGTCAAAGGATGGTCAGCCGAGACAGCGCAAAATGAAGCACCAAAAATTGTATCATGGCGCGTGGTGTAAACTGAAAGGCCTTCGTCCAGCTTTCGGCCCGCCGCATCTTCGAGATCGAAGGTAAAGCGCAGACCTTCGGAACGACCGATCCAGTTTTTCTGCATCAACCGCACTTTTTCGGGCCACTTGTCCAGCCCGTCCAAAGCGCTCAAGAGTTCATCACCATAAGTCGTGATCTTAAGAAACCATTGCGCCAGCTCGCGCTTTTCGACGGCGGCGCCCGAGCGCCAACCCTTCCCGTCAATCACCTGCTCATTGGCCAAAACGGTTTGATCAACAGGATCCCAGTTTACCATGGACACGCGCCGATCCACCAAACCGGCCTTCATGAAATCCACAAACATAGCCTGCTCATGGCGATAGTAAGAGGGATCGCAAGTGGCAAATTCCCGAGACCAATCCAGCGACAGGCCCATGGATTTGAGCTGCTTGCGCATGGTGGCGATGTTTTCATAGGTCCATGACTTGGGATGGACACCGCGTTCAATGGCAGCATTTTCAGCCGGCATTCCGAAGGCATCCCACCCCATGGGGTGCAGCACATTATAGCCGCAAGCGCGGCGGAACCGGGCAATCACGTCCCCCATGGTGTAATTGCGCACATGGCCCATGTGGATGCGCCCCGAGGGATAAGGAAACATTTCCAAGACATAATATTTCGGACGCGAAACATCTTCTCTTGCTTCGAAAGATTTCTGGTCTGCCCAGTAGCCTTGCCATTTGGGTTCAACTTCGCGGTGGTTATAACGTTCAGCGGTCACGCCAGATCCTTTGTGGTCAACAAAATTTGAGATACCCGTACCAGTCCTTGAAAAGTGCTGCAAGCGTGGTCATAACGTGGCGGTTATGTCAGACTCCGTTCTAGCGCTTCACGCTATCCAGACCCGCATTGCCGAAGCCATCACAGCGGCGCATCGCGCCCGCAACGCGGTCCAGCTCATTGCTGTCAGCAAGACCTTTGAAGCCGTCAAAATTGAGCCTGTTCTCACGGCCGGCCAAAAGGTGTTTGGGGAAAACCGGGTGCAGGAAGCGCAACAGAAATGGCCGCAACTCCGCCAGCAGTATGGCGTCGTCGATCTGCACTTGATTGGCCCATTGCAAACCAACAAAGTGAAAGAGGCGGTTGCATTGTTTGATGTGATCCAGACGGTAGATCGCCCAAAACTGGTTTCAGCCCTTGCGCGCGAAGTTCAAAAAACTGGCGCAAAAACCCAATTCTATATTCAGGTCAACACAGGCCGAGAGCCGCAAAAGGCAGGTGTTTTGCCCGAAGACTTCGAAAACTTCATGGCGGCTGCCAAAACAGAATTGGGCAACCACATTGTGGGTCTGATGTGCATTCCCCCCGCTCACGAAGATCCAAGGCCTCATTTTCAATTGCTAAGGGCGATGGCTGAAGCGCAAAATATATCTTGTCTTTCAATGGGCATGAGTGCTGATTTTGAAATTGCCGTGGCTGAAGGGGCCACTCATGTGCGTGTGGGATCAGCTATTTTCGGCTCTAGGCCCAAGCCTGAAGCCATTGTTATCTAAATCACAAGAACAGCATTTCGTCCACAGCGCTGCAGGATCAACCTCATGTGCTGGGCCGAAAGGGCAATGCACCCCGCTGTGCCACTTGCACCATTGGTGAGATGGAAAAAGATTGCGCTGCCTGCTCCTAATTTTCGAGGGCGTTCATTGTGATTGGTGGTGATCACAATGTCGTAGGCTTGATCGTCACGCCACAGAACTTCATGACTGGGTTTGAATGGCAATGTGATTGGACGATTATAGTGAAAGTCATCCGGCGCATCACACCAGCCCAAATTCCGAGTCATCGCCTTGCTGCTTAACCTTGTATCTGGCCTGCGCATCCGATCTGGCCTAAAATAAAGTGTTTTTAAAACCAAGCGGCCCTTGGGACTTGCGCCATCACCCTCACGCTTTAAAAAGCGCCGTCCTCTCTTGCCCAACTGGCAGGGAAAGTGGCTTTGCCCCAAAACCAGAAATCCGGAACTTGAACACGCATTGATCGCGCGAATGTGAAGTTGTGTTATCTTTTTGCTCACGGTTAAGTGTGTTGTTCCTTTGCAAGCTTGAGGGCAAGTTCATATAAGCGAAAAACCACCTGAAAGTGAAAGAGCAAATTCATGCCGACACCAAAGAAAATTCTAATCGTTGATGATGATGATACCTTGCGTGAGACGCTAAAAGAACAGTTCGGCTTACACGAAGAGTTTGCAGTGGCTGATGCCGCAACCGCAACCGCTGGTATAAAATTGCTCAAGCAGGAGCAAGCTGAAATTGTTGTACTGGATGTTAATCTGCCCGATATGGACGGCAGAGAAGCGTGCAAAATAATGCGGCGCAATGGCTTTAAAGGCCCTATTGTGATGCTCACGGCGCAGGGTTCAGATGCGGATACCATTCTCGGCCTCGATTCAGGAGCCAATGATTACATCACGAAACCTTTCCGCTTTGCCGTGTTGCTGGCGCGTATCCGCTCTCACCTGCGGCAACATGAACACAGCGAAGATGCGGTATTCCAAATTGGGCCCTATGCGTTCAAACCGGCCAGTAAAATTCTGGTGCGGGATGACAACAAAAAAATCAGGCTCACTGAAAAGGAAACATCAATCATCAAATTTCTATACCGTTCTGGCGAACAAAGCATGAGCCGCGAGACGCTTCTGGCCGATGTGTGGGGCTATAATGCAGGTGTTTCCACGCACACACTTGAAACCCACATTTATCGTCTGCGCCAAAAAATTGAACGCAATCCCGCGCATGCCGAAATATTGGTAACAGAAGGGGGCGGTTACAAGCTGGTGCCGTGAATGGCTATAGCTTGATTTTGCTGCTCAATCGCAGTCAAAGGAATACTCGTGATTCGCAATCAGGGACCTATTGGGGCATGAGTGTCAGAGCCGACGCCGAAACGTTGCGGCAAATTCCGCTATTCCGGGAGTGTGAACCCGTGCCTTTGCAGGTCATGGCCTTTGCGGCTGAGCGGCAAGAATTTTCAGCTGGAGAGGAGATTTTGTCGCAAGGCAAAAAAGCACGCGCTGCATTTTTTGTACTCAATGGCAGCGTTGATTTGCGGCGTGAAAATCACAGCGTTGGGCGTGCGGAGCCTGGTTCACTTCTTGGTGAAGTTGCCATGATAGGTGGTAATCCCAGCACTTTGACGGCCAAGGCTCTGGACAGGGTTTCGACGGCCAGAATTAGCCATGACCTTTTCCTGCGCGTGGCCCAAGAATATCCTGAATTTGGTCGGGCCGTTCTCAACAATCTTTCTGATAAATTAGTAAGTTCCGTGCGGGACTTTGAGCAAGTGCGTGTGCTGCTCAACAAAGCCCGCAAATTTTCTGACCTTTAAGTGCGATTATTCAATATTGAAATTGAATTTGGCAATCACCGGCACGTGGTCGGATGGCTGGGTCCAATTTCTTGCCTGTTTCAGAATTTCTATTCCCGTACACTGTTCAGCAATATCCTTGCTGGTCCAGATGTGATCCAACCTGCGGCCACGATCTGAAATTTCCCAATCCTTGGCGCGATAGCTCCACCACGTATAAAGTTTCTTCGTCGCAGGAATATGATTGCGCATCACGTCTTGCCAGTCGCCTGCTTTTTGAATGCGGCTGAAGCCTTCAACCTCAATCGGTGTATGGCTGACAACCTTGAGCAATTCGCGGTGCGACCAGACATCATTCTCAAGGGGCGCAATATTCAGATCACCAACTGCAATCGCACCATAACCCAGAGGACGCGCATCCCCTTTGGACCACTTTTCCATCTCATCCATGAAAGACAGTTTATGGGCAAATTTTTCATTGACTTCTGGGTCGGGCTCATCGCCGCCTGCTGGCACATAGAGGTTGTGCAAAAGAAAAGGCTTTTCACCTTCAAAGCGTACACTCACATGGCGGCAATCTCCCTTCTTGCAGAAGTCACGCGATTCTTGAGTGTGGAATGGAAGGCGCGAAACGATGGCGACGCCATGATAGCCCTTCTGGCCAAATTCGGCGATGTGGTGGTAGCCCATATCCTTTAAAGGCGCTGAAGGGAACTGCCCTTGCGGGCATTTGGTTTCCTGCAGGCAGAGAATATCGGGCTTGGCCTCGTTTAAAAGGCGCTGCACCAGCCCAATGCGCAATCGAACTGAATTGATATTCCATGTTGCAAGAGAAAAACCCATGCCGATCAAATGGCATGGGCTTGAATTTCGGGCAAGCTCAAAGTTCTAACACCTATTTGCCTTCTGGCCGATCAATCTTGCCGATGAACAATTTAGGATCAAACTTGCCGCCCGTTTCTATGTTGGCCAGTTGCACTGTTGTGCGGCGGTCTTTGCCATCCACAATAATCCACTGTTGCAGCTGGTTGCGCATTTCGTCGAACACCAGTGTAATGTAACCACCCATTGCGCTTTTCCGATCAGCCAGCGAAATGCTGCTGATACCATCCTTGGTTTCAAAGCCGATCACATCGGTTTCGGCCGCGAGATCAACTTGTGAAGATACAACCAAGCGCAATGGGGTGGCCGACAAAGGAAATTGATCGCCCTTTTCTTTTATGCGGTTCTTGATCGTTAACCAGCGTCCGTCTGACACAATCAACATGGGATTGGGCGCGGCATATTCAAAGCGCAATTTGCCTGGCTTGCTAATCAGCAATGTACCCTGTGCCATTTGGCCTTTCGAGCTGATCTGGGTAAAGTTGCTCTTGAGCGTTTGAAAGCTGTTCAAGAACGTATTGATTTTTTGCAAGGAACGTTGTTGGGCGGCGTTCAAGGTTACGGTTGGGTATTTTTGCGCTGCTTGCGTGGAGGTAGCCAAAGCTGCCAAGCTGGCCGCTACCAATGCAATACCGACAAATCTGATCAATTTTGTCATTTTCTACTTTCGAATCTCTTGAACACTTTGTGATTGCTATAGTTCAAGACCAATTAATCGCACAAGCGGGCCAATTTGCGGCACGAATCTGTCTAAACTCGCGCACTGTCTCCGGGAACCAAGATTTCACGTTTGCCCGTGGCATTGGCGGCAGAAATCAGACCTTCCTTTTCCATGCGCTCAATCAAGCTGGCGGCCTTATTATAGCCCACTTGCAATCGGCGCTGGACATAGCTGGTAGAGACCTTCTTGTCGCGCAGAACTACGGCGACGGCTTGATCATAGAGCTCATCACCTGAGTTACCAATCGTGCCACCGCTTTCTCCGCCAGCCTCTTCATCATCAGTTTCTTCAGTAACGGCTTCCACGTATTCTGGCGCGCCTTGGGCTTTCAGATGGTTGACGATTTCTTCGACCTCGCTATCGGACACAAATGGGGCATGGAGGCGCGAGATGCGGCCCCCACCTGCCATGTAAAGCATGTCACCTTGCCCCAACAATTGTTCGGCACCCTGTTCGCCCAAAATGGTACGGCTGTCGATCTTTGAGGTGACTTGGAA
>JAGWUY010000145.1 GCA_028868255.1 Alphaproteobacteria bacterium
TGCCACGTAAAAAAATGCAATCCGATGCGTTACTTGCCTCCTGCTGGGACTACGCGCGCCGCTATGCCCGCTCGCCCGCACATGAATTGGAATTGTGTGATTGGACAGATCAGCTTTTTGGCAAAGGCAAGATTGAAGAGAATGAAGAAGAAACGCGCCTGCGCTATGCGTCATGCCTCTTGGCCGATATTGGCTGGCGTGCCCACCCAGACTACCGCGCTGATCGCTCGCTGGGCATGATTTCGCAAGCGGCCTTTGTGGGCATCGATCATCCCGGCCGCGTGTTTCTAGCTCTCACCATCTTCTATCGCTACGAAGGCGAAGTGATGAAAGACGATCTGACGCGCCTGTTGGATGAAAACCACATTGAGCGTGCCCATCTGCTCAGTTCCATTTTCAGGCTGGCCTATATTCTGTCTGCGGCCATGCCTGGCATGTTGCCCAAAATCAAATTGCGATTGGGTGAAAACAAATCGCTGGTGCTCACCATTCCTAAAAAAATCAAAGATCTGATGGGAGAGCGCGTGGAGAAACGCTTGGCGGGCCTTGCCTTTGAACTCGGCCGCACGCCAAAAGTAGTGATCGGCTGATTAAGGCTTTACATAGATCGCCGTCTTTTCGTCGGTATAGGCCTTCTTCCAGCCCATTTGTTCCAAATAACCATTGCGCAAATCATCGATGGGTAGAAGTGACCAAGTCAATTTGTATTTCTCAACCAGTTGTCCAAATAGCTTGGCACCATCATGCTTGCCGGAGTTCACATAGTCGGGGAAGAAATCGCCAGTGAACAGTTGCTCGGCGCGGCCATCAACAAAGGTTTTGATGCCATGAAAAATCAACGAGCCGCCATAGCGATACTCATTGAACACGGGGCCATCTAGATGATTGGCCATGGCATAGGCGATGGGCTTTTCTGCTGCGGTGTCTTCGGGTGGCGCAGGCATGCGCGCTTGCAGAAACCACGCGCCAGCCGCAACGGCGCCGATGCTGATCAAACCCGCTAATGGCCAGAAAGCATTGGTGGCAAAACGCTCCACCACATCACGCGGGCGCTGCAACCATTTTTCTAAAGAAGCTTCGGGAAATCGCTCAGCCAGATGCGGCGCAATAATAATGGGCACAAGCAAGAAGAACACATAAACAAAGCGCACATGGGTGAACATCATGTGCAGCATGAACACAATGAACAGTGTCTTGGCCCAACCTAGCTTCATGCGCGCGCCAATCAGGCCCACCAAAGATGCCAGAACGAAATACTCAATGATAAAATCATCTTGTGCGTTGAGCGGCATCCACTCAATAATATAGGCCATGGCCTTGTTGGTGGCCATCATCTGAAGGCCAATACGGATAGGCTCATAGCCATAAGGGTGGATCATTGCGGCCAGCGGGCACAGCGCCAAAAAGATCACCCACTTCAGCAGCAAGGGCTTGTTGGAAAGGCGGATATTTTCCAGCAAGTGCAGGAATGCAAATCCGGCAATCACGAAACCAAGTGTAAAGCTGCCATGCAGATTAGCCCACAGTGTTATGAAAGCCAGCAACCAAAATTTGGGCGCTTCCTGAGCCTCAGCCGCACGAAAAAGTCGTGCCGTGAAATACGCTGCGATGGGCAGCGTGAAAAGATGCGGCCGTGCCAGCACCACAGGGTTCAGCATGGTGGTCACGATGATGGCAAACAGCCCAGCCATGGTAGGGTGCAGAAAACGCGCCAATTCTCGGTAAAGCACCAACACGGCAGCGACAGCCACAACAGCCGTAAGCGCAATCACACCATTCCAGCCCCAAGCCTTGAACGCACCGGCCAAAAACACTTCCGACAGCCATTCTTTTGAAACAAAGGGCTGGCCCGCATAGGAATGCGAGTAGCTGTCAACCACCGGCAATTGACCTGTGGAGATGATGTCACTGCCCAGCTTCACATGCCAGAATGTGTCGGGGTCACCCAGCACGCGGGCATAATCATGAATGTATGACCCACCCATAATTACCAAAATCAGCAGACCCAGGAGCATGGCAAAACGGTAAGCGTGCGGAGATACAACGGGCATTCAAGTCCTCATGGCAAACAGCATAAAGACTCGTTTTCGCAGATGGAGTTTAACCAGTTATGAACTGCGTTTGATCAGCACGGCGCGTCCGTTTTCCAAGCCTATGCAGGCTTTTCCGTGTTTGATGTCCAGCGCCATGGCCCCAAAAACCTCGCGCCGCCAGCCTTGCAACAAAGCCACTTGCGCGTCATCGTTCACCGCAATGGCATCAATGTCTGCGGCACTGGCCAAGAGCTTAGGGGCTACATTTTCACTTTCACAGGCCACTTTGAGGGCAAGCTTCAAGACTTCGGCCACGGCCTGTTGTGCCGGCGTCATTTCTTCGCCACGGCCTTTGAAATCAGGGATAGATTTAGGATCACGCGCCAGACCATGGGCTACGGATTTAAGGATGGCCGCACCCACGGATGAGTTGGCGGTTCCCTTAGATACAAGGCGCAAATCGTTGATATCTTCCGGCTTCTGCGGCATCTGAATCGCAATTTCGGCCAACGCCTCATCTTTGAGCACCCGCCCGCGTGGCACATTGCGGTTTTGCGCTTCACGCTCACGCCATGCCGCAATCGACATCAACACACCCATTTGGCGCTTGTTTTGAATGCGCGCCTTGATGCGCCTGTAGCTTTCTTCGGGATCAACCTGATAGGTTGATGGAGCAACTAACAACGCAATCTCATCATCCAGCCATCCTTCACGACCAGTCTCATGCAGTTGGGCGCGCAGCTTTTCATAAACCACGCGCAGATGTGTAACGTCTGAAATGGCGTAAAGTGCTTGCTTGGCGGTGAGGGGGCGGCGCGACCAATCGGTGAACTGGGAAGATTTGTCGATTTGGGCACCAACCAATTTGCGCACAATGGCCTCATAGCCCACCTGATCGCCAAAGCCACACACCATGGCGGCAATTTGTGTGTCGATCACTGGCTGGGGCAGACCGCCCGAGAGCTGGATCAAGATTTCAAAATCCTGCCGCGCGGCATGAAACACTTTCAAAACCTTGCTGTTGGCCATCAGCGCAAAGAAGGGGGCAAGATCGATCCCATCACTCAATGGGTCAATCAGGGCGGCCTCTTCGGCACCGGCGACCTGAATCAAACACAGTTTGGGATAATAGGTTGTCTCACGTAAAAATTCTGTATCAACAGTGATGAACTCTTCCGCCACCATGCGCTCGCAAAACGCAGCAAGATCAGCAGTGGTGGTCAATGTCACCACAGCGGGGCTGGCCGGAGCTTCTGCATTTTGTTTGAGCATTGTGGAAATCTCGCTAGATGAAATGATGGGTTCAGGCTGTGCCGAAAACACGTTTGAAAATCGTGTTCACATGCTTTGTGTGATAGCCAAGATCAAAAAGCGCTTCTAGCTCTGATGCGCTCAACACGGCACTCACCACAGGGTCTGCCTTCAAGAGGTCAAGAAAATTGCCTTCGCCACGCCACACGGGCATGGCGTTGCGCTGCACGGCGGCATAGCTGTCTTCACGGCTCATGCCCTTTTGCGTCAGCGCCAATAAGATGCGCTGCGAATGAATAAGCCCGCCCAAACGGTTCAAATTCTTCTGCATGTTTTCAGGGTAAACCACCAGCTTGTCGATGACACCGGCAAGGCGCTTCAATGCAAAATCCAGATGCACGGTGGCATCAGGGCCAATGCCACGCTCCACTGAAGAATGCGAAATATCGCGCTCATGCCACAAGGCCACATTCTCCATGGCGGGGGTGACGGCAGAACGCACAAGGCGCGCCAAACCAGTGAGATTTTCAGTCAACACCGGATTGCGCTTATGCGGCATGGCGCTGGAACCCTTTTGGCCGGGGGAGAAATATTCTTCTGCTTCCAAAACTTCGGTACGTTGCAAATGGCGGATTTCCGTGGCGAGACGTTCAATCGAACTGGCCACTACGCCCAAAACAGCAAAAAACATGGCATGACGATCCCGTGGTATAACTTGCGTGGAAACAGGCTCAGCCACCAAGCCCAACTTCGCCGCCACATGTTCTTCCACCGAGGGGTCAATATTAGCAAATGTGCCCACTGCGCCGGAAATCGCACAGGTGGCCACATCTTTGCGCGCCAGCACCAAACGTTCCCGCGCCCGCAGGAACTCGGCGTAAGCAAAGGCCATTTTCAAACCAAAGGTTACAGGTTCAGCATGAATGCCATGGCTACGGCCAATGCACACCGTATCCTTGTGCTCGAAGGCGCGCTTTTTCAAAGCCGCCAATAGCTCATCAATGTCAGTGATCAACAAATCCGCCGCGCGAGTCAGCTGAATATTGAAGCACGTGTCGAGCACGTCTGAAGATGTCATGCCTTGGTGCACAAACCGCGCTTCCGGCCCCACGATTTCAGAAAGATGGGTGAGGAAAGCGATCACGTCATGTTTGGTGACAGCCTCGATTTCATCAATGCGCGCCACATCAAATTCAGCATCGCGGCCCTTGGCCCATATGGTGGCGGCGGCTTCTTTGGGGATGGTGCCCATTTCGGCCATGCGATCGGCAGCATGGGCCTCAATCTCAAACCAGATTTTGAAACGCGTTTCCGGAGCCCAGATTTGGGCCATGTCTTTGCGGGAATAACGAGGGATCATCGGAAAGCCTTGATTTGACGTTGGCTCCGTCTAACAAATATGGCGCAAAGTTGCGAGTCTTCAAAACGCCTTGAACGTTACAATCGTAAAGGTGTCCCGAATGCCCGAAATAGTCTGCACTTTCTGGGCAATAAAATGGCCAATATCTTCGCCTTCAGCGAGATAGAATTTCACCAGCAAATCATATTCGCCGGCGGTAGAAAAAATTTCTGAGGCAATTTCAGCATCCGCGATGGCCGTAGCCACGTGATATGATTTGCCGAGTTCACATTTGATTTGGACGAAAAATGCACGCATCTTGAATTCCATTAGGGGGTAGGGGTCGAGGCTGAATATGTGCCCGCCCGCCATTCATACCACACAAAGCGGGGCGGCTGCACCTCGCCATTTTTATCAAATTTCAAGGACCCAAGAACAGTGTGGATGATCACACCAGACTTAACCCAATCTGCCATCGCCTTGGCACGTCCCGTGCCGTTCTCAACGGCGCCCGCAGCAAAAAGCTGAACAGCTGCATAGCTGGGGAGCGTTGCCCCATCGGCGCTTGCGCCTTGTGCTTTCAACACTTCAATTGCTGCGCGGGCTTCGGGCGCAGCTTGCGGGTCAACAGTGAAACTGGCTTCAGTGCCGTTGCCGGCCTCGCCCGAACGCTCCCAGAACGCATCGGAAATTAAACTGTCTGGCCCATAGAAGCGCGCATCAGACCCAGCCTTGCGCAAACCATTGACAAAGTTGCCCGCATCCGTAGCGGCGCAGGCACAATAGATGGCATCTAATTTTGCGGCAGCAAATTTGCCGATCACTTGTGCAAAATCTGATCCATCAGCACGGAATTGACTTGAAAGTACCGGCTTCTGTGTCAGTGCGGCCAAAAAGCGCTTCGTCAAAGCTGCATTCGGTGAAGTGCCATCATCTACCACGCCAATTTTCGCTCCGGCTTGCAAAGCCTGAATATGCGCTGCTGCTGCATCAGCCTGCGCATCGTCGCGCGAAGCAAGGCGTACCACATTCCATCCTGCACCGTCGGCAAGCAATGGCAAAGAAGCTGTGGGCGCGATCATTATAATGCCCGCTGTTTCATAAATTTTAGAGGCAGCCAATGCAGGGTTTGAGCAAAAATGGCCTATAACGACCTGCACCCCAGCGGAAACAAATTGGTGCGCAACGGCTTCAGCCTTGCGCACATCGCATTCATCATCAGCCACATTCAGGGCCAACAATTCGCCTGAAATGCCCCCATGGGCGTTTATGTCATCAATAGCGGCCTGCGCACCGGCTTTCATCTGCGCGCCAAAGGCCTGATATTGCCCAGACATGGGCCCAGCAACACCAATGATGATGTCGGCATAGGCGGGTTGGGTGAGTAGAAACAGCGAGAAGATGAAGGCGAATCTCCCTCCCCCTTGTGGGGCGGGCGGGGGT
>JAGWUY010000146.1 GCA_028868255.1 Alphaproteobacteria bacterium
TTTGATTTCGGATTTGCAGCGGATTGGATGCGCAAGGATCTGGGGATTTGCCTGGATGAGGCAAGGAAGAACAAATCGCACCTGCCAGTGACCGCACTTGTCGATCAATTCTATTCGGAAGTGCAGAAGATGGGCGGCGGCCGGTGGGATACGTCGAGTTTGATTGCAAGGTTGATGCGGTAACGCCGAAAACAGCTTGAAAGCTTGTTTTTATAATGATATCACTGGCAATATGAGATTGGTTTTGGATACGTCAGTCATGGTAGCAGCCTTGCGCAGCCCATCTGGTGCGTCCGCTGAATTGCTGCGCATGGCGCGTCACCAAAAGTTTGAGCTTCTGGTGAGCGTGGCGATGATCTTGGAATATGAAGCCGTGTTAAAGCGCTCCGAGCATTTGGTGGTAGCTGGACTTACCGCTGAAGACGTTGACGACCTGTTAGACGCGATGTGTGCTTTTGCAAAGCCAGTGACCAACCACTATCGTTGGCGGCCGCTGTTGACCGATCCTGATGACGACCTTGTGCTCGAAACAGCTGCCAACGGAGCGGCGAATGCAATTGTGACGTTTAATGTATTTGATTTTCAGCTCGCCAACACCAGATTTGGAATTGATGTTGAACGCCCCGGACAAATCTTGAGGAGGATAAGATGAAACAACGCAGCAACTATGCTCTTCGGTTGCCCAAGTCGCTGAAGGCCGGCATCGAGAAGGCTGCAAGGGAAGATGGTGTGTCGTTCAACCAGTTTATGGTGAGCGCTGCGGCAGAGAAATTGTCGGCACTTCAGACCATGGAGTATTTTGTTGAACGCGCGGGCAGAGGTAGCCTCAGTCGATTTGACGAAATTATGGCGCGTGGTGGCGGAGAGACACCTATCGCGGGAGATGAGCGGTAATCTACCCCCGCAACCCCTTCGCCACTACAACCGCGAAATACGTTAATATCCCATCCGCGCCCGCGCGCTTGAAGGCGAGCAAACTCTCAGGAATAACTTTCGCGCCATCCAGCCAGCCGCGTTCCACGGCGGCCATGATCATCGCGTATTCGCCGCTCACTTGATAGGCGAAGGTGGGCACTTTGAATTCGGCTTTCACCCGTTGCACGATATCCAGATATGGCATGCCGGGTTTCACCATCACCATATCGGCACCCTCGGCCAAATCCATCGCCACTTCGCGGATGGCCTCATCGCTGTTGGCGGGATCCATCTGATAGCTGCGCTTGTCACCCTTCAGCAAGCCGCCTGAACCCACCGCCTCGCGGAACGGGCCGTAAAAGCCTGAGGCATATTTGGCGCTATAGGCCATGATCTGCACATCTTGGTGGCCAGCCTTTTCGAGTGCGACACGAATGGCACCAATGCGGCCATCCATCATGTCTGACGGTGCAATCACATCGCAGCCGGCATCCGCCTGCACCAGCGCCTGCTTCACCAGCGCTTCAATGGAGGGGTCATTGACGATGCGACCATCCTCCATCAACCCGTCTTGGCCATGCGAGGTATAGGGGTCTAACGCTACATCGCACATCACACCAATCTCCGGCACGGCGGCCTTGATGGCCCGCACAGCGCGGCAGATCAGATTATTCGGATTATAGGCCTCTGAGCCTGTTTCATTGCGCAAGGCGGGATCCGTGTAAGGAAACAGCGCCACCAGCGGAATGCCCAGATCATGCGCTTCACGCACGCGCTGCACCAGCAGGTCAATCGTGTAACGCAAAGCGCCCGGCATCGACGATATGGCCTCAGTGCGATTTTCGCCATCAATCACGAACACAGGCCAGATGAGATCGGATGCGGTGAGGGCATTTTCCCGCACCAGGGCACGGACCCATGGGGCCTTGCGATTGCGGCGGAGACGGGTGGCGGGAAATGAAGCGTTTGACATGGCCGCTCATTACAACTGGCATAGCCATTTTGCAAATCCGCTGCACACCAATCGTTAACCATACCCCGTTCGTTGAGTTTAATTTTTAGCAAATTTTAGGAGCTGGCTTGCGAATGTGTGGTGATCACTTGCGACAGGAAATAAACCCATGACGTTTACCCGCAGCCTTGCATTCATCACGCCATTTGCGCTGGCTTTGTCATTTATGGCCAACCACGCACAGAGCTATGCAGGCGTGGTAGAGGCGCAAGAGGCGACCAAACTCTTGGCGCGATCTGTGGCAGTCACTGAGAAATGCAAATTTCTCAACGCCAACCAGAAAGAAGAACTGTCTCGTTTTATGGCCAAAGCTGAAATCGCCATGGTGGCCAAAACCTCCACCGCTCAAACTAAGGCACTTATGGCTACGGGCCGAATGCAAGGCAATGCCGCTCTGTGCTCAGAACAAGAGCGTTTGCAGACAGTAGACATCATATCAGCGGCACGAGAGGCCATCGCAGTCGGCACGCAAACGTCCGCGCCAGCATCGCCAGTCCAAGCCGCGGTTGATACTCCCAAGTCTGCTATTGTTAAGCCTCAACCTGAAGTCAGAATGGCTGCTCTCACCGTTGCACCAGCAACCGTTCGCGGTAATCTGGAGCAATATGCGATGATGACCGAGCGCTATTACAAAGCACGACGTTGTAATTCAATGTCCTTTGCATCAATCAGCAGCCTTTATAAAAGTGTTGTCACCACGCATCGCCTTGTAGTCAAACAATTCGGCGTTCCGGCAGTGCGTGCTGTCATGCAGCAGGCTGAGACAAAAGCAAGTGCGACCGCTTGTGGTTAAAATCTAGCGGTTTTCATTAACTGATTTCAGACTCATTTTGTTTAGTTTGGAAAAAAACCAGACATAAACTGTGTTCAAACTCGGTTCAATTTTTCGAAAATATAACGACAAATTTACCGAGACTCTTCAGGTCAAATTAAAACCCATGACCGTATTGTGATCCTATCAAGAGGAACGGACCCAAAAAGAGGCCGGCCTCAAGAAACAGGATAAACAGAGGTCAAGAACATGAACACAGCAGTTGTTTTGGGGGAAACCCGTGCGCAGCCATTCGATTCCAAGCGCAAGGATATCAAGAACCGTTATCTGGAATCATTGACATTGATCGAGCGTCTTCATCGCCGTCTGCTTGATGTAATCAAGGATGATTTTGAACGCAGCGGCGACAAGGAAGTGAACCCCGTGCAAGCCTTGCTGCTGTTCAACATCAGCGATGCTGAATTGACCGCAGGTGAACTAAAAACCCGCGGTCACTATCAAGGCTCCAACGTGTCTTACAACTTGAAGAAGTTGGTAGAGCAGGGCTTCGTGAAGCATGAACGTTCTCATTCGGATAAGCGCTCCGTGCGCGTCAGCCTGACAGATAAGGGCGATGCGATCCGCGCCCGTGTGGACGCCCTCTATAATCGCCAATTGCAAGCCATCGAAGAAGTTGTTGGCCTTTCAACTGATGAATTTGACCGTTTGAACAAGGCGCTTGGCCGTTTGGAACGCTTTTGGACGGATCAAATCCTGTATCGTCTCTGATATTTTAGAACGTGCTGCAAAAAGACAACCCCGTAGGTCAAAAGCCTGCGGGGTGATCTTTTTTGGGGCAGGGGTATTGCCTCTACCGTCCAGAATGCTAGATGAGCGTCCTCAAGGCCCGATTTGGTATCTCATGGAGAGGTGGCAGAGTGGTCTATTGCGACGGTCTTGAAAACCGTAGGGGGTTCACGCCCTCCGGGGGTTCGAATCCCTCCCTCTCCGCCATACTGTTGCTGAATTGCTGCAATGCAAGATTATCTCGTTAATTTACTGTCAATATGTGCCAAAAACTGATTCTTGGTCTAGAAGCATGACAAAGATGCTTTTGAGGGAAGCATGAACTTTGACGTGGTTCCCCCAGACTGGTAAACTTGTGACAGCTCGGCAGTCGGTTTGGTTGAGTGGTATGGTAAAGAGGCGAAGGAAAAATGAGCAAACGCGTTCAACGTAATTTCGGTGTGGTATCAGCACTTGCCCTGCTGTTGGTTGTTGCTTCTTTGCCAGCCAAAGCGACCTCAGAGACTGCGGAAGCTGAGCGCAACGCGCGATTTGACAAGAAGAATGGCGCGACAACCAAAGTTGTTGTTGGAAATTCAAATGCCAGCGCAGGCCCAGCTGTTACCTTAACAGAGATCGTTGCCGGTCAAAATCAACTGCCAATGCTCGCGCCAAACAGCGAAAATGGGTTGAAAGCAGCGCAAGACAAATACGCAAGCATCATAGCGCAGGGTGGGTTTCCGATCGTCCCCAACGGCAGTTACAAAAATGGCTCTAAAGGCGCAGGTGTTGGGGCGTTGAACAAGCATTTATACATGGAAGGCTATTTGCGGGTTGAAGGTACGCAAGGCCAGTTTGCCCAGCTTTATACAAACGCGACAGAAGAGGCAGTAAGCCATTTTCAGCGCAACATGGGCCTTGCCGTTACAGGCAAAGTAGATTCTGCCACACTTGCCGAGTTAAATGTGTCAGCCGAAAAGCGGATGCAAACGATTACCGCCAATATCCCACGATTGGAAATTTATCAGCAGAATTTGGGTGATCGGTATCTCATCGTCAACATTCCGGCCCAGCAGCTGGAATCAGTTAGCAATGGCCGGGTTTATTCCCGTCACAACGTGATTGTAGGCCGCCAAGAACGCCCAACACCCGTTGTAATGACGCCTTTGGAGACCGTGAAGTTCAATCCTTATTGGAATGCACCTGTTTCTATCGTCGAGCGCGATATTTTGCCAAAAATGGCCTCTGGCACGCAAGTCCTTCGTGACATGAATATGAAGGTTTTCAAGGGCGATGCCAACGGCCCAGAGGTTGATCCCAATTCAGTGCGTTTCACACCCGCCAATATCGACCAATATTTGTTCCGCCAAGAGCCCGGACCCAGCAGTGCGATGGCCACTGCAAAAATTGAGTTCAAAAGTACATTTGGTATTTACCTGCATGACACGCCGGAACCCGAATTGTTCAACAGCAACAATCGCTTCTTCAGTTCAGGCTGCATCCGTGTACAAAAAGTGGCTATTTTGCTTGATTGGATATTAAACGGCCAGGATGGATTTAACTCGGCCAAGATTGCGTCGATGGCTAAATCACTCGAAAGGCTGGATGTTCAACTTGTAAACCCGCCGCAATTGCGCGTCGCTTATCTCACGGCTTGGCCAACAGCAGGAGGCACAATAGCCTTCCGCAAAGATGTCTATCAGCTTGATGGAACAGGATTTACTGTGGGCCAGCCTATGCCATTGGGCGAGATGAGCCCGGATGGACAGCGCTATGTTTTGAAGCCTTTGCCACGTTTGGTGGCTTCGGTTGATGATTCCGGCTCTTCAAACTTATTCTCTCTGTTCAAGAGCAAAAGTGTGAACAGTGCCGTATCTCCAGCCCCAGCAAAGAATTTGTTTGGGTCAAGCCTTGCGTCGACTTCGTCCGTTCAAAAGTCGATCATACAGAAGCCCGACAATTCTAAAAAGTCTGTTGGCTTGTTTGACTGGGCTTCATACAATAAGGACAAATCGGCAGCCAAACATGGGGTTAATAAAGTTAAGAAAATTGCCAAAGCCTCTGGCCCGAGTGCTATTCCGCCAGAGCCTGTTATGGCCAGCGATCCTGTGCCGCCTGAACCGACTCTGGGCATGCAAAAGAAAAAGAAAAAGAAAATTGTGGCAGCAGCAGATCAGCCGCCACTTAAACCCCAGAACTAATTCTATGGCGATTCAGGCATAGTCTTTGACGTTCTTTGGTCTAGACCTTGAGCAGACTTGATGTATAGAGCGAGGACTGAGCAAGGGGATTGTCGCCATGGCAAAAAAAGCAACTAAGAAATTAACAAAGAAGCCAGCAAAGGCTGTAGCAAGAAAAACTGCCACCAAGGCGAAAAAAACAGCCCCGCTTTACCCTGGGTTCTTCAAGGAACGTCTTGCCAAGACCGACCCTAAGATTGCCAAAGCGATTGCCAATGAACTGAAGCGCCAACAAGAAGAAATTGAACTGATCGCCTCGGAAAACATCGTCTCGCGCGCCGTGTTGGATGCGCAAGGCTCGATCATGACCAACAAATATGCCGAAGGCTATCC
>JAGWUY010000147.1 GCA_028868255.1 Alphaproteobacteria bacterium
AGCCAGAACCGCATTGATGCTGCCATGCGTGCGGCGGGCTATTATTGACCTCAAACCACTGCCCGGCGGCGCACGGTGGCATAGATCAGCGCGGCAACCACCATCAATAATCCTTGGAACAAATATTGATACGTTTGTGTGAGTCCAAGGAAAGATACGGCATTCAACACCTCCATCAGCAGAACAGCACCGAGAATGGTTCCAATAAATGTGCCACGGCCTCCGCGCAGGCTAGTGCCGCCCAACACCACAGCTGTGATGCTGGAGAGCGTATAATTTACACCTTGGCGCGGATCCCCCACACCAATCTGAGTCATCAGCATCACTGCTCCAACGGCCGTTAAAAGGGCGCAAACTATATATCCGCTTACGTAGACACCATCTGTCCAAATGCCGATGCGGCGGGATGCATCTTCGTCAGAACCAGTCGCGCGCAAGCGCCAACCATGGCCTGACTTTCTTAAAATATACTCGGCGCCCGTTGCTACCAACGACAAAACGATGAAGGCAACCGGGATGGGGCCTAATTGCCACGTCACAATTTCTACTACTTTCGCGTTGATGTATCCGTCAGGACTTTCACGCAGAAGAAAACTCATTCCCTGTAATCCAATGTACATGGCGAGCGTGGCGGCGATGGGAGTGAAATTCCCAAAGCGGATCAAAATGCCATTAATTGCCCCCACGCTAAAGGCCACCGCAAACATCAACGCAAAGCCCATGATGATTGTGGCTATAGACTTGTCGTCGTTGATAAAAAATGAAGCGATAACCACCAAGAATCCTGCAAGCGGCCCTACAGATAAATCAATGCTCCCCATGAGAAGTGCTACAGTTTGACCAAGCGCAATAAAGCCCAATGCAGTGGCCAGCAAAAGAATGTTATAGATGTTGAATGCAGAGAGAAAATTATGGTTTTGAGCAAACACATATAGGCCAAGCAATATTGTAACGATGGTGAGCGGCACAGCGGGTGCGTTGTCAGATTGCAGATAGTGGCGCAAATTACCAATTGCGGTGTAAGCACGCCGCGCTAAGCTGCTTTCATCAGTATGACCGCTGGCATGAACAGCGGCGGCCACAATACGCGGCTCGGTGACTTCATCTCCAGCCAACGTGGCGACAACACGACCACGCGACAAAACAATGACTTTATCGCACAGGCCTTCAAGCTCTGCGGCATCCGACGAATTCACAATTACGGGTGTTCCCGCAAGTGAGACATCCCGCAAGATGCGATAGATCTCCGAACGTGCGCCCACATCTACACCTTGTGTTGGCTCATCGGCTATAATCACGCCGGGCTCAGACAGCAGCGCACGAGCCATTACGATTTTTTGTTGGTTGCCACCAGAAAGCGAAAGAATTGGCGCTTCCATGCTGGGTGTTTTGACAGCGAGCGCTTTGAATGTGGCGTTGACTTGTTCTCGCTCTTTTTTCCAACTCATAATCTGAAATTTGGAGAATTTGTTCAGGGCTGAGAAGGCCGCGTTCTCGCGCACCGTCAACCCAGCTGCCAAGCCTTCGGTGTGACGATCCGATGGCATGAAGGCAGCGTTGTTGGCCAGTTGTTGCGGAGTAATGTTTTCGCCTGAAAGTGTGATCTTGCCTTCAGCAGATTGCAGCCCAGCCAGCGCGCGCATCAACTCTGACTGGCCATTTCCTGCAACACCAGCAACACCAATGATCTGACCGGGGGCTACCTCAAACGACACATCTCTGAAGCCTGTTCCACTTAAATTTGTGACAGCAAAATTTGTCGCTTCTGATGATGCGTTTGATTTGGGTGGAAAAGCCGAACCCAGACTTCGCCCGACTATCAGAGTTAGCAATTCGGCATCAGTAATCGAACTCACCATGCCGCCGCCGCGCACTTTACCATCGCGCAATACTGTCACGCGCTGAGCGATCTGACGGATTTCGGCCAAGCGGTGTGTGATGTATATGACAGATGTTCCAGTCTTCACTAGCTGACGAACCCGATCAAAGAGCATATCAGTCGAGTCTTGATCGAGTGAAGCCGTGGGTTCATCAAGGATTAGGACTTTAGGTTTGATGGCTATGGCTTTTGCAATTTCAAGAAGATGTTTTTGTGCAACGGTCAAGGAATCTACACGCGTGCGCAGTGGCACCCGCAGGTCAACAGCGTCCAGCAATTCACGCGCTACCAGTTGCGCAGAACGCCCTGCAAAGAGTTTTGTCGGCAATGCGACCTGAAGATTCTCGAGCACTGATAGATCATCAAGAACCGCCGGATGCTGGAATGAAATCGCAATTCCGAGCGATTTGGCAAGCTCAGGCGTCATCAATGGAATGCGTTGTCCGGCAAAGTGAATTTTGCCCAATTCAGGGAATTGTGCGCCCGATATTATATTCATCAATGTGGATTTACCGGCACCATTCTCCCCCAGGATAGCATGAACTTCTCCGGCATAGAATTCGACGCTGACATCGCGCAGTGCGGGAACGCCGGAATAGAACTTAGAAATATTCAACAACTGGATCGTGACATCACCTGGGGTTGCTATATTTGCACTGTTTGCTTCTGATGTTTTGACCGTCACGTTGCTTGTTCCATCGGTAGCGTCGATTTCATTTCTAGATTAATAACCCCGGGACACTTTTGCCCCGGGGCGAAGAAAGAATTGCTTATTTGCCAACGGCCTTGGCTTGATCTTCAGCTGGAAGTTCAGAGGACAGATAGATTGCACCTGGCAGATCCTTGCGGCACTGCACTTTTCCTTTGGTTGAATCTTCAAACGCAGGAGCCTTGAATATCTGGGCTTCTGGGTCTTTGCCTCCGGTTGCCTTGGCCACAGCCCACTGAACAGCCAGACGAACATTGTCGTTGCCAGTTGCCACAGTGAAAAGCTTGAAGTCTTTGTTTTGCGCGTTCTGATTGTCAGTCCAGAAGCAGCCCAAAGAATTTCCATCAGATGTAGCGAGTGCTGGGATAGAGCGGCCAGACTTATTGAACAACGGCAAAGCGCCAACCAGTGATGGGCCAAAATCCGAGACTATCACATCAATCTTATCATTCTTTGCGATTTCAGCGGTCAATACTTTTTGAGTCAGAGCCGGATCCCAGTTGGTTACATCGAAGGGTTCTGCGTTCAAAAACTTGTATTCCGCGCCGAGAACCGATTTCAGGCCCTTAAGTTCATCAAGGCCTTGGCTGTTGCCAGCGGGGCCCGAGAGGAACAAAACGTTTCCACCCTTTGGCAGAACACCCTTTATCCAGTTGCCCCAGCTTGCGCCATCATCCACAAAAGACGAACCAATGAACTTGGTATAGTTTTCGCCTTCTTTTCCACCGACGTTCACGCGGTATGGCACAATGACTTTGCCGGCTTTGAACACGCTGGTGATGGCCGGCAAAACAGCAGGCCCAGCATCGCCGAAGACCACAAGGGCATCCACGCCTTTAGCGGCCATGCCCTTGATATCTGAGATGGCTTTTTGAGTATCGCCCTGCCCGTCAGCGTATTCATACTTGGTTATGCTGGGGCAAAGTTCGGCGGTTTGCTTGCCTGATGCGGTGGTAACCTGACGCCAGCTGTTGCCACCATAACCATCAAGCAGCGCGATTGTCGCCTTCTTTGGTCCGCACCATGATGGGACCTCAGCCAGAGCTGCGTTTGCGCTTCCCAATGCCAACACGGCAGTGGCAGCGGCTAATTTCAGAATCTTAAACGTCATTTTACGTCCTCCATTTTTTCTAGTTTGGTCGTTTGCTTTGATGCGCTTCCCGTCCAGCGGACGGAATAGGCGCTGATCCCAAAACCCAAAGCCAAAGCTTGGATAATGGTTTGGGCCGAGTAAGGCACGCCGACGGCAAGCGCAAACTGGCTCAATTGGTTTAAAAAAAATGAGGCAATCACAGTTGAAATTGGAAACCCACGACCGCCAAGCAACGATGTGCCACCGAGAACAACAACTGCTACTGAGGGCAGCAAAAGTGAATCGCCCTGATAAGCAGTTGGCTCACGCGTGATGCCTGCAATCAAAATTCCCGCCACGCAATAGAGCAGCTGCGCAAAAACATAAGCCAAAAGCTGATGTCGCTTCACATGCAATCCGGATGCGCGCGCTGCCAAAGGATTGGCCCCGACAGCTTCAAAGCGGCGCCCCACAACAGTCTTCTTCAACATAAATGACACGATAAGCAATGCGGCAAGCGCAAAATAAACAGAGTTCGGTAGACCCAGCGTTTCGCCGCCTGCAATGTTACCCAGCAGATTTGTGGTGATCGATGGAACCCCCCCGGAAACAGCAAACACGCCGGCATAGAGCAAGGCATTAACGCCTAAAGTTGCTATGATTGCATTGAGCCTAAACAGGCTAACTAAAATGCCATTGGTCAGACCGGCGGCGAATGCAAATGAAAAAGCGACAAGAACAGCCTGCCACAGCAGCGCGTCATCCTGTTGTGGATAGTGCGTTGCTACCACCACCCCAAGTGAGACCGATCCCGCAAGTGAAAGATCGAAGCCACCCTGTTGCACCACCAGCAATTGGCCGAGCCCCACTATAGCGATGACCGCAGCAAATGGCAGGCTGCCCTTTAAAGCCCCCGTGGACATACTTGATGGTGCAAAGACAAAGCAAATCAGAATCAGCACTATGGTCGATAGAACCACCGTGACAAAACTCTTAGCAAGCGGCTGAGCAAAAATCCCCGGCAGCTTGGACATGCTAGGTATTGCACCAGCAGCGAAATTCATTGTCTCTTCTCACTCTCATTTGCAGCTACCCTGAGGCTCTTATGCGGGCCCCTATTGCTTTTTCGCGCGACTAAGGCAGAACTTTTGCTGTGCGAAACTTGTCGAAGGCATCCGTGAAAGAACGGATCGAATTTTGATACGCGGTAAAGCCCATGTCTCGGCTCTTGGTCATGTCGTTAAAGTTCTCGATCACACGACCCAGATCAGCATCGCTGTGCCACCAGGATGCTACCGTGTTCAACGGATTTGGTTGCAAGCCATGCTTTGCTACGATTTTGTCCCAAACATGTTCCATGCCAGCCATTTGCTTTTCCAAAGGAAGCGCGTGGCCGGGATATTCAGCAGCAGGCAGACCCCAATATTCTGCAAGTTTCGGCCACAACCAATTCCAGCGAAATACTTCGCCATTGGCGATGTTGAAGGCCTGATTGCGTGCCACTGTTTTTGTGGCAGCCCACAGCAACTGTTTCGCAATGATGCGGCCATCTGTGATGTCAACGCACGCTTCATACTGCTGCGGAGACCCGGGGAACACGAAGGGACGACCTGTCTCCTTGCAGATCGCTGCATAGGCGCCCAATGTGGCAGCCATGTTCATCTGGTTACCAACGGTGTAACCAATCAAAGTGTGCGGGCGATGCACTGACCATGTGAACCCCTGCCTTTCTGCAGCAGCGAAGAGTTCGTCCTCCTGATCATAATAGAAATTCTGATAAGGCAGACGCGGCATTTCCTCCCGAAAGGGAGTCACCATCTTGGTTTTGGCATAGGCTTCGAAAGGACCCATGTAGTGTTTCGCACCAGTAACTAATGCGGCATGTTTAATATTTTTGCCTTCCAAAGCAGATAGCAGGTTGCGCACCATGCCTGCATTAACTCGGCAGTTTTCCGCCTCTGTTGCCTGCCGCATCCATGTGGTGATGAATACATCGGTCGGTTTGATGCGTTTCAGCGCTGTTCCTACTGCCTCATCGTCAGTGAGATCAACTGCGATATGTTTGACACCTTTTGGCAAGTCATGCTTGTGGCGCGAAATGCCAGTAACTTTCCAGCCTTTTGTTGCGCTTAGGTATTCAGCCAAATGACGGCCAATAATACCTGATACACCGGCAATAAGGGCATGGCGTTCCATTAATTGAAATCCTGTGTTGAGAGTGTAATTTTTATGCAGGCTTTGGGGTCTTGGCCAAGCTCAAAGGCTTTCACCGCGTCACCAAGTGCGAAGCGATGAGTTTGAATGGGAGACAAATCAATGCCTGTGCGCTGCAGGAATCGAATT
>JAGWUY010000009.1 GCA_028868255.1 Alphaproteobacteria bacterium
AATACCATTTATTGGTATAGGTTGTGAGGCACACTATGACAAAGAATACATCTGTTATTCTCAGCAAGGAACAAGACAAGTTTATTCAATCCCAAGTCAAGCGCGGTCGTTTTGGATCCGCCAGTGAAACCATGCGGGCTGGCTTGCGTTTGCTTGAAGAGCAGGAATTGAAAATTGACGCCCTGCGCGCAGCCATTATCAAGGGGGAAGAAAGCGG
The DNA here is from genome assembly GCA_028868255.1 of Alphaproteobacteria bacterium. GTDB lineage: Bacteria > Pseudomonadota > Alphaproteobacteria > Rhizobiales > Aestuariivirgaceae > Aestuariivirga. Next base: position 218 of record JAGWUY010000009.1, read on the forward strand.
GGCAACAACGCCATTTGAGATGGACACATATATTGCTGAAAAGCGTAAAAGCACAAAGTGAGGCGCCTTCGGCTATCACCACGCGCGCGCGCAGATCTTGACGGCATTTGGACGTATTCAGTTCAAACTTGGAATTTGGATCAGTGCGAAGCCTATTTGCGAAGTCTTGATGGCACGATGAAACTTCTGTGCGAACAGCCCGCATTGGGTACGGACATTTCGGACATTCGAGGTGGTTACCGCAAATTCCCAACAGGCTCACATCTGCTGATCTATAAATTTAATTCAGACCACCTCGAAATTATCCGCATTCTGCACAAGAGCAGTGACGTGGTCCGCCACGTCTAAGACACTTGTGTTTCTTTATGGCCTCACCAGCAGGTATAGCCACCATCAGCCAATACGATCGAGCCTGTCATCAAGCTTGATGCTTTGCTGGCGAGGAACAGGATGACCGATGCGATTTCCGGCGGCTGGCCCATGCGGGCCATGGGGGTGCCATCAATCCAATGCGGATAGATGGAAGGGTCTGCCGCCACCGTTCGGGTGAGATCAGTTTCAATATATGTCGGGGCCACGGCGTTTACGCGTACGCCGCGCGCGGCCCATTCGGCTGCCAATGAACGCGTGAGGTGGTGTACGCCAGCTTTGGAGGCATTGTAATTGGCTTGTTCTTGTGGGTAGTTCACAATCTCAGCCGACATGGAGCCCACATTGACGATGGTGCCGCCGCCCTGCTCCAACATCGCTTTGCCAAAGGTGCGGCAGCACCAGAAAACGCCGTTCAAGTTGACATCGATCACCTTGTGCCAGGTTTCGTCTTCCATGGTTTCGGCGGGCTTGAAGGAAATGGCAATGCCCGCATTGTTGACCAGCACATCCACGCGCTTATGGCGCTTGATGATTTCGGCGTGGGCGGCCTCTACTGCTCGCGGGTGGGTGACATCCAACACAATGCTGTCTGCCTTGCGGCCCTTGGCGCGCAACACTTCGACGGATTTGACAGCAGCAGCGCCATCCATGTCAGCAATCACTACGGTGGCACCCGCTTCAGACAGGGCATCGGCGGTGGCAAAGCCAATGCCGCGGGCCGCCCCTGTGATCACAGCCACTTGGCCATCCAATCTAAAAAGTTCGAGATACATGTTCAGCCTCCAATGCCAGCCTGAACAGACTAGCCCGGTGAAGCCGCGTTGCAAGATTTTGGTTTGATTGTTTTTTAGGCGGTCTGCCTATTTTTTGTTCAATTGAGTTTAGAAAATGCGCGACACTTCCTTGCAAGCAATTGATATTGCACGCATTTGTAATTGGCACGCGATGTGCTAATACGCACGCAACCCAACATGAGGCCCAAGCGAAATGAAAAAAATTGAAGCTGTTATCAAGCCGTTCAAGCTTGATGAGGTGAAAGAAGCCCTGCAAGAGGTGGGGATTCAAGGCATTACCGTGACGGAAGCCAAGGGGTTTGGCCGCCAGAAGGGCCACACCGAGCTTTATCGCGGGGCTGAATATGTGGTGGATTTTCTACCCAAAGTGAAGCTGGAAATCGTGGTGTCGGATGATCTGATGCCCAAAGCCATCGAAGCCATTAAAAAAGCGGCTTACACAGGCCGCATTGGCGACGGGAAAATCTTTATTTCCACCATCGAACAGGCTATCCGCATCCGCACTGGCGAATCCGGCAACGACGCACTTTAAGAATTTAACACTCAAACAGACGCCAAGCAGAGGATAAAAGACCAATGGCAAAAGAAGCTAACCCAATTAAAGCTGCCCTTGAAATGATCAAGGACAAGGATGTCAAATATGTTGACCTCCGTTTCACTGATCCGCGCGGCAAGATGCAGCATCTCACCATGGACGTTTCGCAGATGCATGAAGATGCTTGGAGCGAAGGCCTGATGTTTGACGGCTCCTCCATTGCCGGCTGGAAGGCCATCAATGAATCCGACATGATCTTGATGCCTGATGCCACATCAGTTCACATGGATCCCTTCTATGCGCAATCCACCATGGCTGTTTTCTGCGACATTCTCGACCCTGGCACTGGCGAAGGTTATGCCCGCGATCCTCGCGGCATTGCCAAGCGCGCTGAAAACTATTTGAAATCAACCAAGCTGGGCGACACCATTTTTGTTGGCCCTGAAGCTGAATTCTTTATTTTTGATGACGTGAAGTTCTCAACCTCACCATACAAGACTGGCTTCCAGGTTGATGGCGTGGAACTGCCTTCTAACTCGGACCGTGATTATGAAGGCGGCAATATGGGCCACCGCATGCGCACCAAGGGCGGCTATTTCCCGATGAACCCCATGGACAGCGCGCAGGATATGCGCGGCGAAATGCTTTCTGTCATGGGTGAAATGGGCTTGGCAGTTGAAAAGCACCACCATGAAGTGGCTTCGTCGCAGCATGAGTTGGGCACAAAGTTCCAACCGCTGACCATCGCTGCTGACCACATGCAGATCTACAAGTATGTGATCCACAATGTGGCCCATGCTTATGGCAAAACTGCAACCTTCATGCCCAAGCCTGTGTTTGGCGATAACGGCTCAGGCATGCACTGCCACTTCTCGATCTGGAAGGACGGCAAGCCACAGATGGCCGGCAATCAATATGCTGATCTGTCTGAACTCTGCCTCTATTTCATTGGCGGCGTGATCAAGCATGCCAAGGCGTTGAACGCCTTCACCAACCCCTCAACCAACTCTTACAAGCGCCTGGTTCCCGGTTATGAAGCCCCTGTGTTGCTGGCCTACTCGTCACGCAACCGTTCAGCCTCTTGCCGCATTCCGTTCACGTCCAACCCCAAGGCCAAGCGCGTTGAAGTGCGCTTCCCTGATCCAACAGCAAACCCTTATCTGTGCTTTGCATCAGTGGTGATGGCTGGTTTGGATGGCATTCTGAACAAGATCCACCCCGGCCCAGCCATGGACAAGAACCTCTATGATCTGCCACCCGCAGAACTGGCCAAGGTTCCCACCGTGTGCGGCAGCTTGCAGGAAGCCATTGACAGCCTGAAGGCTGATCATGAATTCCTGACCAAGGGCGGCGTTTTCACCAAAGATCAGATCGAAAGCTATCTCGACCTGAAGCAAGAAGAACAAGACCGCTACCGCATGACCCCACACCCTGTGGAATATGACATGTATTACAGCTGCTAAGTTTGGGCGGCGCAAAAAATGAAGAAGGGCCAGTGCATTTGCTGGCCCTTTTGTTTTGCCGTGGATTCGGAATGCCACGTGAATTGTCATAGTACTGAGATTTCCGCGAATTATTACCGAAACGTTAATTTCAGCGGAGTCCAAAAATGAAATTCAAGGTACTACTTATTTCAAGTGTAGCGATTGCCATTGCGGCCACAGGCAGCTTTGCCGATGCCCCACTGCCGCAAGCAAACGACCCCTATTTCAAAAATGCAGAAAAGGAATTGTCAGCGCGACTTGCGCAAAAACCAATTACCCATAAAGCCAAAAACATCATTCTTATGGTTGGTGACGGCATGGGGGTTACCACGACAACTGCAGCTCGCATATATGAGGGCCAGAAACGGGGCGTTGACGGCGTATCCAACAATTTGACAATGGACTCACTCCCGAACTTGGCGCTGTCACGCACTTACAGCGCTGATAGCCAGGTGACGGATTCGGCTCCCTCCGCCTCCGCAATGACAACTGGGGTCAAGTCAAACAATGAAGTTTTGGGGCTGACGGCGGCTGGCAAGTTTAATGATTGCGCCACGCAAGCGGCCAATACCGCGACGACCATATTTGAAACAGCCGAGGCCTTGGGTCTTGCTACTGGTGTTGTGACAACAACGCGCATTACCCATGCTACCCCAGCGGCCACCTATTCTCACAGTGTCAACCGTGATTGGGAAAGCGACAAGGATGAAGGCGATCAAGTTGGCAAGGGTTGCAAAGACATTGCTGATCAACTGGTCAACTGGCCCGCTGGAGACGGCTTTGAAGTTGTTTTTGGCGGCGGCCGTTCGAAGTTTTTGCCAGCCGACGTTAATGATCCGGAATATGATTCCAAAAAAGGCGAGCGCAAGGACAAGCGCAACCTGATCACTGAATGGACATCCAAAGACAACAATCATAGCTTTGTTTTTGACAAGGCCGGTTTCGATAAAATCGATCTTTCTTCTGGCACAAAAGTGATGGGATTGTTTGAGCCATCACATATGCAGTTTGAGGTCGATCGCCCAAAAGACAAAGCGGGTGAACCTTCCTTGGCTGAAATGACAACAAAAGCCATCGCACGTTTGAAGCAAAGTGAAAAAGGCTATGTTTTGATGGTGGAAGGCGGACGCATAGATCACGCTCACCACCTGACAAATGCCTCAAGGGCTTTGGATGAAACGATTGCTTTCGATAATGCAGTCAAAGCCGTGCTCGACAATACCAACCGTGAGGACACTTTGGTGATTGTGACGGCTGACCATAGCCACACCATGACGATGAGCGGATATGCTAAACGCGATACGCCTATTTTAGGGTTGGTGAAGGGTTTGGATGACAAGCTTACCTTGGCCGCAGATGGCAAACCTTATACCGAACTTTCATATGCCAACGGCCCGAGTGCCCTGTTTAGCGGCATTGAAAAAGGTGCAACTGAACCCAAGCCTGCTGGCACACGCCCCGATTTAACAACGGTTGATACAACCAGCGTGGATTTCAAACAACCTGCACTGGTGCCCCTTGAGAGTGAAACACATGGCGGCGAAGATGTGGCGATTTATGCTTCTGGGCCAATGGCATATCTGGTCAGTGGCGTTGTCGACCAACAATATATCTATCATGTTATGATGGAGGCTTTGGGACTTAAGAAATAAGCCAAAGCTAATGTTGATAGCCTTGGGGGCAAGGCTGCGGACTTATTCGTTCCGCAGTTTTGCCCCTTGGTATTTCTGAATCAAGAGCCCCGCCGCCCTTCCAAAGGGCGCCAGCATACTGCCGATTACGGTTTCCAAGGCGCTGTCTTTGTGGCCCAAGCCATAGGAGAATTTTTCTCCCTTCTGGGGCACATAGAGTGTGCCGAAGGCCCAATCCCAGACCGACAGGCAATAGCCTAGATTTTTGTCGAAATGTTTGGGGTTGGTGGAATGATGCACCTGGTGATGGGCTGGGGCCTGAATGATTTTGCCCAGCGTGCCTGTGGCATAAAATGGCAATTCGGAGTGGCGCAGATGCAAGATGGTGTACCAGAAGGCCATTGATAGCAGATTGGCTGAGATGGGGCTGATGATCTGGCTGCTTTCCCCAAAATACCACACGATGGGGCCCTGCACCAGCACCACGGCAAGGCCGACGAGCACCGGAAAGATGGCCAGTTCCAGCGGGTGTTGCCGCCATTCGGTGAGTGGGGTTAAAACTTCTGCCGAATGATGCACCTTGTGGAATTCCCACAAGGCCGGAATTTTGTGCATCAACAGATGCGAGAACCAATAGCCCAATTCAACGGCCAGAAAAACCAACACCATGCTCAGGCCAGTGACCAAGTAACTGGGAGCAATGGGGGCTGGGCTTTCGCCAAACAAAGCCGTTAATGTGCTGCCGACGCTGCCCACGCTGATCCAGGTGAGACCACTGACGGCAAGGCCTTGGGCCAACAGATAGTAAAAGCCAAGGGCCATCAATTTCAAATCAAGTTTGCTGGAACTGTGCGACAACAACTTCGCTGGCAAAATGGTGTTCAATGCGCGATTGGCACTAGGGATACGGCGCTTCACCATAGCACAAATCAGCAATGCACTCAGGGCCCCTGCCAGATAGGTCGGCCAATAATATTGTGAATGCGGATTGCTGACGAAGTACAGGGGGTATAGCAAATAGCTGATGAGATCTGACATGCGTGCGGGCCTTCACTGCTGCCACCGTGCAGCGCGCAATCTTAAGGCCATGGCCACTTAAAGAGGCGTTAAGTCGCCCGCGAAATCAGAAAAGCCAGAGTGAGGCACTCTGGCTTTTAAAAATTTTTGGCGAAAATCAGGCGAACTTAATAGCCCATGCAATCTTCGTAGGCCATGCGGTATACTTGGCGCTTCTTGCTATTGCCAGAAATGCCGCCAATCACGGCACCGCCGATAGCACCGCCCACAAGGCCGGTGATGATGTTGCTGCCAGCGCCACCGCCAGTGACGCCACCATAAAGACCGCCAGCGCCGGCACCCAGCAAGGCACCATTGCCAACATCTTCGTTGGCCACGCGATTGGCTTCAGCCCGGGCATAGGCTTTGCACTTGGAAGAGCGGCTGCGGGCAAAGCTTTCGTCGGCTGTAATAGCAAGCATGCTACCGGCCAATGCAACGCTCAACAAAACTGAAAATGTACGTTTCATGGTGTTTTCCTTTCTTGTGTTCTCTGATCTCTCAGCATTGAGGCAACTGTAAGACAGCGAACCTGAACACAGGATGAACCAACGCAAAAGCTTGTCAACGAAACTTTACACCGCGGGCTGCTGGGTGGCACAATTTATGCCCCCACCAGATTCACCAATGGGATCAATATCTAAACTCACAATCTCACGATCTGGATAGAGCTGTTTCAGGATTTCGGCGGCACGGGCATCGGCTTTGTCATCGCCGAATTGGGCGCTGATGACGGCACCGTTGCACACGTAATAGTTCACATAGCTCGACACAAAATCTGCCTCGCGCGAACGAATATCAACAGGATCTGGAATCACCACGATATCAAGTTTGCGGCCATTTGCATCGGTTGCCTTCTTCAATATGTCGTAAGTTACATAGGCAGCAACCGACCATGGGTCGCTGTCCATCGGCGCATCCGGCAACTGAATCACCACTTGCCCCGGCTTCACAAACCGAGCCAAAGCATCGATGTGATAATCCGTGATGTCAGCGCCGATGACACCTGGTGCCCAAATGATTTTTTCGGCCCCCATCGAATCCAAAAGCAGCTTGCCCACTTCTTCGGCGCTGCCCTTGTTGCGGTTTGGGTTCACCCAGCAACTTGCATGGGCCATCAGCGTGCCTTCACCATCGGTTTCTATGCCACCGCCCTCGCCCACCACACCGGAATCAAAAACCTGCAAGCCCAGTTTCTCGGCGCACAGCCGCGCCAATTTCGCATCATCCGCATGAGGCTGCTTGTTGCCCCATCCATTGAAGTTAAGCTCTGAAACGGCAAGGCCACCTTTGCCATCAATAACGAAGCTGGGGCCAGCGTCGCGGCACCACAGGTCTTGCGTGGCGAAGGGCCAGAAGGTGACATTTTTTTCAAACAGCGGTTTGGCGTATGTGATTTCGTGTGGGCTCGCCATCATCACGACAGGTTCAAACCGCTGGATGGCATTGGCGATGTCAGCAATGCTGCCTTGCACATCTTCGAGTGCCTTACGATCCCCATAGGTTTTGACACTGGTGGGCCACTGCATGAAGGTGCGGGTGTGGCGCGCGGTTTCAAGCGGAAAGTGAAAACCTGCTGATTTTGCCGACGGTTCAGCAGCAACAGCGTGTGAAGCGGCGAAGGTTAAACCCGCCGCTCCGGCGAGAACGTGTCTTCTGTTCATTTTGCCCCCAAACTTTTGAACTCAGGTCAATCTAGCGGGGAAGCCTTCGGCGCGCAAATCCGTGTTCAATGCGTCTTCCAACAACTTCGCAATTTGGGTTGATTGCGCAGCGCCGCCAAAGGCGGCCTTGCCCTTCACAAAAGTTTGGTTGGTCATGGAGGCCAAATCAAGCGGCACACCAAACTCCTTGCCGAAATTCATAGCAAAGCCCAAATCCTTGAGCGCCAAATCCATTGTGAAGGCGATGTCGTAGCTGCCATTCAAGATCAGTTGGCCTTCGGTTTCATGCACAAAGCTGGTGCCGGACGAGGCGGTGATGGCCCGCCATGCTTGGCCCAAATCTAACCCGCCGCGCTTTGCCAGCATCAAGGCTTCAGCATCTGCCACCAGATGGATGAAGGCCAGCATGTTGGTGATCACCTTGATGACAGCGGCAGAGCCAATCGGCCCCATATGGAAAATCTTGTTGCCAATGGCTTCAAGCGCTTTGTGATGAAGTTCGAATAAGTCTTTGTCTCCGGCCGCCAAAACGGTGATTTCGCCGCGTGCAGCCAAATGCACGCCGCCTGTCACTGGCGCTTCTAATGTGCGGATGTTTTTGGATGTCGCCATGGCCGAAAGGCGGATGATTTCATCGCGGCCATTGGTGGAATTTTCAATCCAGGTGTTGCCGGGCTTCATGCCTTCCAGCAATTGCGCCAGCACCTTTTCCGACACCACTGGAGATGGCAGGCAAGTGAAAACATGATCGACTTGCATTGCCAAATCTTTGGGTGATGCGGCCCATTTGGCCCCGGCCTTGATGTGGCGGTCGCTGAGTGCCTTGTCCAAATCATAGACCGTAACGTCAAAGCCATGGCGGATCAGGCTCATGGCGATGTGGCCACCGAGATTGCCGAGGCCGATATATCCGTATTTCATATCTCATTCTCCTCATCCTGAGGTGTCGCAACAGCGGCCTCGAAGGATGTGCTGGGTGTTGATGCTTCGAGGCTTTGCTGACGCAATGCACCTCAGCATGTGGTTGAAGGGGTTAGCGTACCACCGTGTTGGTCATTTCGAGATGCAGCTTATCTCCCGTATATGGATGGGCCAATGCTACTTCTTCATTCAGTTCCACACCGAGGCCAGGCTCCTTGGAGGGGATGACATAGCCCTGCTCCCAGTGGATCGGCTTTTTCAACAGCTTTGAATGAAAGCCGCCGAATTGCTCAATGCTTTCGAGGATCAAAAAATTCGGCAGCGAGGTTCCATATTGAATATTGGCAGCGGCTTCAATCGGCCCGGCATAGAGGTGGGGTGCGATTTGCGCATAATTCACCTCTGCCATACCTGCGATTTTTTTAGCTTCCCAAATGCCGCCCACGCGGCCTAGGGCCATTTGGAGGATCGACGCAGCGCGATTTTCCAGTACGCGGCCAAATTCATATTTTGTTGTTAGTCGCTCGCCGGTTGCGATGGGGATTGATGTGCCGCGCGCCACCAAGGCCATTTCTTCTGGCCTGTCTGGCGGCGTTGGCTCTTCAAACCACAGCGGATCATATTGTTCGATTTTCTTTGCAAAGCGGATGGCGCCGGAGGCTGTGAACTGCCCATGCGTGCCGAACAGCAAATCCGCCTTGTTGCCCACAGCCTCACGCATCATCCGGCAAAACTTTACGCAGAGGTCAATGGATTCCAATGAGGGTTGGCGTGGATCGAAAGCGGAGTAAGGTGCTGCCGGATCAAACTTCAATGCCGTGAAACCCTGCTTCACATAATCCACGGCGCGTTCGGCGGATTGTTCAGCATTCCAGTAAATAGAATCGTCCTGACCCTTGGCAAGGTTGGGATAGATGTAAGTGTAAGAGCGCAGCTTGTCCTGCACCTGGCCGCCAATCAATTCGTAGATCGGCTTGTTCAAGGCCTTGCCAATAACGTCCCATAGCGCGATTTCAATGCCGGAGAGAACACCCATCAGAGACACGTCAGGGCGGTGGGTGAAGCCAGACCCATAAACCTTACGCCATAGCGCTTCGATATGGAATGGATCCATGCCATCCACATAGCGCTGAAATGTGTCCTCAATCATGGTCGTCATGGCTTTGGGCCCAAAAGTGGCGCAATAGCATTCACCATAACCCACAATGCCATTGTCAGTGGTCAACTTCACAAAGATGAAATAGCGGCCGCCCCAGCCGGGTGGTGGATTGCCCACGATGAAAACTTTCAGATCTTTGACCTTCATGTTCGTATTCACTCCCTGTATTGGCGCAGAGTATTGCAGAGATTTGGCTGCGCCGGAACGGCAAGCCATTGCGCATTCACGTAAATTAATTTCACCCCCGCCCTGCTTGCCAAATAGGTCATGGTTGCGCCACAGATAGCTCCATGAATTTTGACTATATCATTGTTGGTGCAGGTGCTGCGGGCTGTGTTTTGGCCGAACGGCTGACAGCAAACGGCAGAAACCGCGTACTGGTGCTGGAAGCAGGAGGAACGGATCGACGTTTCTATATTCAAATGCCTTTGGGTTATGGCAAGACGTTTTATGACCCGAAAGTGAATTGGGGCTATTGGGCCGAAGCTGATGCAGGGCTTGCCGGGCAGCGCGACTATTGGCCGCGCGGAAAAGTGTTGGGCGGATCAAGCTCTATCAATGCCATGGTTTATGTGCGCGGTGATGCCTCAGACTTCGAAGATTGGAAGGCTGCTGGCAATGTGGGCTGGGGTTGGGAAGATGTTTTGCCAGCCTTTAAGGAACTTGAAGACTATGAAAGTGGGGCTGATGTTTATCGTGGTGCTGGTGGGCCGCTATATGTTTCAGCCAATCTGAACGATCATCACTGGCTGTGTGGGCCGTTTGAAAAAGCCGCTCAGGAAGCAGGATTGGCGTTTAATCCAGACTTCAATGGCGCAACACAAGAAGGTGTTGGCAACTATCAGCTGACGGTGAAAAACGGGCGGCGCAATTCTGCGGCGCGCGCCTTTTTGCGCCCAGCGATGAAACGCAGAAATTTGCAGGTCATCATCCATGCGCAGGCCACCCGTGTGGTGATGGCAGGCGGCAAAGCAATTGGCGTTGAATATCAACGCCACGGTCAAACACACATAGCCCACGCCGCGTGTGAAGTTATCCTGTGCGGTGGTGCGGTGAATTCACCTCAGCTGCTACAACTCTCAGGTATTGGCCCTGGTTCCCATTTGCAATCATTGGGCATTCCTGTCCTTGCGGCGAATGAAAATGTTGGGCGCAATCTGCAAGACCATTTGGGCATCAACTACACCTACCGTATGACGGTTCCAACAATGAACTCTGAACTTCGGCCATGGTGGGGCAAGTTGAGAGTTGGCTTGCATTATCTCCTGTTGCGCCGTGGCCCACTCAGCATCAGCATCAATCAGGGCGGTGGCTTTTTCCGTACGAACCCCTCGCGCACACGCGCCAACATGCAGCTTTATTTTCAAGCTTTCTCGACATTGGTGCCCAAAGAAGGCGAGCGGCCACTGCTCTCGCCCGACCCGTTTTATGGGGCATCAATTGGCCTTTCAAATTGTAGGCCCACCAGCCGCGGCGAAATCATGATTACAGGGAATGATCCCTTGGCCAAGCCACGCATCGTGGCCAATGCATTCAGCACGGATCACGACGTGCAAGAGATGTTGGAGGCGGTGAAATTCATTCGCAAGATTGCCGCGCAGCCTGCCTTTGCGCAATATGTGGCCGAGGAATTGCGGCCCGGGCCAGCGGTGAATTCAGATGAGGACATTATTGCAGATTTCCGCAAGCGCTCCGGCACCGTGTATCACCCCTCATGCACATGCCGCATGGGCACCGATGCAAAATCAGGCGTAGTAGACGCGCAACTTCGCCTGCATGGTGTACAAAACCTGCGCGTCGTTGATGCATCCTCTTTCCCGTCCATCATCAGCGGCAATCTCAATGCCCCAACGATGATGTTGGCGTGGAAAGCGGCCAAGATGATCCTTGCCAGCTAGGGGTTCGTAAATAAGCACTTTCGGTCAACGCCGGTGTAAGAACGATACATTCCCGTGTCTGGGTTGAAGGACGTATATTTATTAGCACAATAGTCGTTCCATTCCTTGCTACCGGGCGCGGGCCTTCCGATTGGAATGGCAGCAGCAGGCTTTGGTGGCGGGGCGGAAACCTGCGCTTGTGCCTGAACCTGCGGCTTTTGAAGGGCCGGTTTGGGCTTTGGTGAAGCGGCGGCGGGTTTAGCTGGCTGAACCGGGTTTGCCGAACTCAAGCACCCTTCAAGTGCAATAGTATATTTATGTTGCCAAGTGGCTTTTTCCTTGGCCTGTGCATTCGCAAAATCGGTTGCATAGGCTGCGCAATAAGCGGAGGCATCCGCATGGGCGAGGCCCGCGCTTGCCATCAACATCCCTAAAACTGCACATAGTCTGAAGGTCATTTGACCGTCCTTTCCTGCCTCAACCAACGAAGATTTAAGGGGCAAAATGTGGCGAAGGGGCGGTCTAAGCCGTGGCGATTTTAAGGCAATCTGTGGCGGCAGCCACCGCCGATGAAAAACAGGCTTGCAGCAAATAGCCACCTGTTGGCGCTTCCCAATCCACCATCTCGCCGATGGCCCATGTGTTGGGGACGGCTTTGATTTTGAAGTTCTGATCCAACTCGGCCAGTGCCACGCCCCCAGCAGAGGAGATAGCGCGCGCCAGGCTGGCGGGGCGCAAAACCTTGATCGGGCAAGTTTTGATGTTTTCTGCCGTAAATGGCAATTTAGCCTCGTAGAGCAATGCAATGCTCACCGGGTTAAGGCCCGCAGCCTTGCGCAAAAAATTGCTTTGGCTTTCTTTTCCACGTGGGCGTGACAGGCGCTGTTGCAAAGTTTCCAAACTCAAATCAGGGCGAAGATCCACTTGCAATTCTTCACCCGGTTGATCACGCATGACCCGCGAGAGTGCATAAATGGCGCCGCCCTCAATCCCCTCACTTGAGATCATCAGTTCACCGCGCACTTTTTGGCCTGCATAATTCAATGCGACATTCTTGATGGGTGTGCCGGCAAACTTATCGCGGAACAACTTTGTCCAGTTCACCAGAAAGCGGCTGTTGGCGGGCTTGAAACCATTCACGCGAATATTGGCAGCGCGCAGGATGGGAACCCACTGTGCATCGGAGCCCATTTGCGGCCAGCTTGCGCCGCCCATAGCGAGAATTGTGGGTTTACCGTCAAAGCCTTGCCAGCGGGTTTGCGATTTGAGTTCAACACCAAGGCTTTCCAATCGGCGCAACCAGGCCCTCAGCAGGGGTGAAGCTTTCATCTGTTTGGGAAAGATGCGGCCTGAGCTGCCAATAAACGTTTCTACTCCCAGGCCATTCGCCCACGCCATAAGCGCCGCAGGGGGAAAGGCGTTGATCGCTGGCGTCATAAAATCCTTGGCCTCGCCATAGCGAGCCAAGAGCTGTTCCAAAGGTTCTGAGTGTGTGAGGTTTAAGCCGCCACGCCCCGCCAGCAAGAACTTGCGCGCGGGTTTGGCCATGTGATCAAGGATCGTGACTTTCACCCCGCCTTTGGCCAAAATTTCTGCGGCCATCAGGCCCGCTGGCCCGGCCCCAACGACGGTAACTTCGATAAGGCTCAAGGTCTGGTTTTCCTAATAAGGCAGATCGAAATATTGTTCTGCCGAAATCGTGAATATATCAATAGGCTCAAAGCGGCCCTGCCCCACAGGATAATCCAAATGGGTTTTTGAATGCGACATGCCTATGCGCTTGGCCAATTTTTTGGAAGCGCCATTGGCAGACATCACCTTGCACCACATTGTTTGGGCTCGCAAAGTTTCAAAGCCCACGGCCAGAAGTGCAGAACCAATTTCTGTGCCGAAACCCATCGACCACAATGCAGGGTGCAAGCCCCAGCCAATTTCCAGGGCCTGATCCTGATGCACGATCAGGAATCCATCTCCCACAACTTCGGCTGAAAGCCGTTCTTCTGCTGCCAGGTGAAACACGCGGCGATGAGAATCATTCTGCACAGCCACTTGGCGGCGCACAAACTCCTTCACCGCATCTTGGTCTTTCAACTTATGCGCAATGTGGCGCTGATAGCGGGCTTGCGTCATAAAACAACCCAAATCCCCACTGTCATCAATCTTTAGCTCGCGTAGTATGAGATTGGGTGTTTCAATGGTTTGTATTGCTGTGATGGTGCGCATAAATGGCAATCTAGCAAGCGGTTTGCATTTCGCAAACAGCTAACTTGATTGTCTGGTAAACCAATCCATAAGGATTTTAACGACTTTCCGCGACAGAATGTCGATTGCAGGTTGACCACATTAAACATAGTATCCATACGGTATTGAGGTGCATTTTTGAGGCCTTATTGGTTCATGCGCCGCTTTCTTTCCAACCTTGTTCACATGATCGGAGATCTCCATGGACACAAAAACTGGCAAGTGCCCCGTTATGCATGCAACAGCAGGTGTGAGGTCTAACCGCGATTGGTGGCCTAACCAGTTAAACTTGAATATTTTGCATCAGAACTCCAGCCTTTCTAACCCCATGGATCGTAGCTTTGACTACGCCAAGGCGTTCAAGAAATTGGACTACAAAGGACTCAAGAAAGATTTGAAAAAGCTGATGACCAAATCGCAGGATTGGTGGCCAGCAGATTTTGGTCATTATGGCCCCCTGTTTATTCGCATGGCCTGGCACAGCGCAGGCACGTATCGCACAGCCGATGGCCGCGGCGGTGCTGGCAACGGTACACAACGCTTTGCGCCGCTGAACAGCTGGCCAGACAATGGTAATCTGGACAAGGCGCGCCGCTTGCTTTGGCCGATCAAACAGAAATACGGCAACAACATCTCCTGGGCCGATCTGATGATTCTCGCTGGCAATGTCGCGCTGGAATCCATGGGCTTCAAAACCTTCGGGTTCGCTGGCGGTCGCGCGGATGTGTGGCAGCCCGAAGAAGACATTTACTGGGGGGCAGAGAGCAAGTGGCTTGATGATAAGCGTTATTCAGGTGACCGAAATCTGGAAAACCCATTGGCCGCTGTGCAGATGGGCCTTATTTACGTGAATCCTGAAGGGCCGAACGGCAATCCCGACCCCGTAGCCGCTGCAAAAGACATTCGCGAAACATTTGCGCGCATGGCCATGGATGATGAGGAAACTGTGGCGTTGATTGCCGGTGGTCACAGCTTTGGCAAAACCCATGGTGCTGGCCCTGCAAGCCATGTGGGCCCAGAGCCCGAAGCCGCCCCTATTCACGCACAAGGATTTGGCTGGGCCAGCAGTTTTGGCAGCGGCAAAGGTGGTGATGCCATTACCAGCGGGCTTGAAGTGACGTGGACATCGACACCCGCCAAGTTCAGCCATGATTACTTCGAAAATCTTTTCAAGTTTGATTGGGAATTGGAAAAGAGCCCCGCTGGCGCTCACCAATGGCGCCCCAAGAATGGAGCAGGTGCTGGCGATGTGCCTGATGCCCATGACTCCTCCAAACGTCATCAACCCAAAATGCTGACAACCGACTTGTCGCTGCGTTTTGACCCTTCATACGAAAAGATTTCGCGCCGTTTCCGCGACAATCCGAAAGACTTTGAGAAAGCCTTCGCACGGGCCTGGTTCAAGCTGACTCACCGCGACATGGGGCCAAAAATGCGTTACCTTGGCAGTGAAGTGCCGAAAGAAGACTTGATTTGGCAAGACCCCATTCCAGCCTCCAAGCATGGTTCAATCTCGACCAAAGATACCGCAGCCCTGAAGGCAAAGATTTTGAAGTCAGGACTTACAACTGCTGAACTGGTGCAGACAGCTTGGGCTTCTGCTTCCACCTATCGTGGTTCAGACAAACGCGGTGGTGCAAATGGTGCCCGCATTCGCTTAGCCCCGCAAAAGGATTGGGCGGCTAACCAGCCAGAGCAACTCGCTGCGGTGCTGGCCAAACTGGAAGCCATTCAAGCTGGATTCAACAAGGGTCAAAAAAAGAAATTTGTTTCCTTAGCCGACCTTATCGTGCTGGGCGGCAATGCTGCGATAGAACAAGCGGCAAAAAAAGCTGGCCATCATGTTGAAGTGCCGTTTGTGCCAGGCCGAGGCGATGCCTTAGCCGAGCAAACCGATGCCGCATCTTTTGATGTATTAGAGCCCATTGCAGATGGTTTCCGAAATTATCAAAAAGGCGCTTATTCCATCTCTGCAGAAGAGATGCTTGTGGACAGAGCTCAACTTCTCACCCTTTCCGCGCCAGAAATGACCGTTCTGGTGGGTGGACTGCGCGTAATTGGTGGCAATCATGGCGGCTCTAAGCATGGTGTATTTACAAAACGCGCCGGTGCCTTGACCAACGATTTCTTTGTCAACCTTTTGGATATGGGCAACCGTTGGGAACCACAATCCGAGGCTGGTGATTTGTTCAATATTGTTGATCGCAAGTCAGGCAAAACCAAATGGACAGCCACGCGCGTCGATCTGGTGTTTGGTTCAAATTCTGTTTTGCGGGCTTTGTCTGAAGTTTATGCGCAAGAAGAGTCGCAAAAGAAGTTTGTGAATGATTTCGTAGCCGCTTGGACGAAGGTGATGAATGCAGATCGATTTGACTTAAAGTAATTTCATCGCGGTAAAGTAATTGGGCGGCCAAGTGATGCGCCGCCCAGTTTTTTTAAAAACCTGAAGTTGAATTAATCGTCGTTTAGCAATGCCTTGTGAACTCCAGCACCTATAATACCGCCAACAATTGGAGCAAGCCAGAACAGCCACAATTGCTGAACGGCCCAGCCCCCCACAAAAACTGCCACCGCCGTTGAACGCGCAGGGTTAACAGAGGTGTTCGTGACGGGTATAGAGATCAGATGGATGAGCGTTAATGCTAGGCCGATTGCGATAGGCGCAAAACCAGCAGGAACACCTTTTGATGTTGCGCCCAAAATGATGACCAAAAAGAAAGCCGTCATCACCACTTCGCTGATAAGTGCGGCCAACATCGTATAGCCACCGGGTGAATGCTCTCCATAGCCATTAGATGCAAAGCCGCTGGCTGTCGAGAAATCTGCTTTGCCCGATGCTATGAGATAAAGAACCAGCGCCCCTGCAATGCCGCCCAACACTTGCGCCACCACATAAGACGGCACCTTGTTCCACGAAAAGCGGCCGCCCGTGGCTAAGCCAACCGTAACAGCGGGATTAAAATGACCGCCGGAAATGCCCCCCACCGTATATGCCATGGTCAAGACCGTCAAACCAAAGGCCAAAGAAACACCTAACAAGCCAATGCCTACACCAGGAAATGCAGCGGCCAAAACGGCGCTCCCACAGCCTCCAAGTACCAGCCAAAATGTTCCAAAAAATTCTGCCGAAAGTGCTTTCATCTAAGTCCCCCAATTTTGAAAAACCGCTCGAATCGCGGATTGCTTAAAATTAAGCAACCTTTGATAGTATTCACAAGTGGTGCAGTTTTAGGCTCCGTTGGCGCATTTTCATTTGGAAATTATTCTTCCTGAGTGCCAGAACAATTGACTTATGGGAATGATGCGCCTATCTGCGCGGTATAACGCGCCCCCGGATTTGGCGAAATGGCCCCGGGCGCCTTTGCTTTTTCAATCGCCATAACGGTGTTTCAAACCATATGAGTTTTTCTGAACTGGGCCTTAGCCCAAAAGTCCTCGAGGCCGTTTCGGCTGCGGGTTATACCACGGCAACAGCTATCCAAGCCGGTGCCATTCCCCATGCGTTACAGCGCAAAGATGTTCTTGGCTTGGCTCAAACAGGCTCTGGCAAGACCGCAGCTTTCGTTTTACCCATGCTTTCGATGCTCGAAAAGGGCCGCGCCCGTGCCCGCATGCCCCGCACTTTAATATTAGAGCCGACGCGCGAATTGGCTGCACAAGTTGAAGAAAGCTTTGCCACACTGGGCAAGAACCATAATCTTTCTGTGGCGCTGCTGATCGGTGGCGTTTCGTTTGATCCGCAAGCTGCGAAAATTGACCGTGGTGCGGATGTGGTGATTGCCACGCCGGGCCGTCTCCTAGATCATTTTGAGCGTGGCCGCCTGCTGATGACTGGCATTGAAATGCTGGTGATTGACGAAGCAGACCGGATGCTCGACATGGGCTTCATTCCAGACATAGAGCGCATTTGTAAGTTGCTGCCCTTCACGCGACAGACGATGTTTTTCTCCGCCACTATGCCGCCGGAAATTCAGCGCATTACCGAGCAGTTCCTGCACAATCCTGTTCGCGTGGAAACCGCAAAGCGCAGTTCCACCGCTGAAACCATAACTCAAATGTTGGTCAAAACCCCGCATGATGCCAAGTTAAAGCGTGAAACTTTGCGCCAATTGCTGCGCACCCAAACCAATGTGAAAAATGGCATTGTGTTTGCCAATCGCAAAACCACCGTGGCCTTGTTGGAAAAATCACTTAAGACCCATGGCTTTAATGCTGGCGCGCTGCATGGCGATATGGATCAATCGGCACGGTTGAAAATGCTCAATGCGTTTCGCGCCAATGAAGTCACCTATCTGATCGCGTCAGATGTGGCAGCGCGCGGATTGGATATTCCAGAAGTCAGCCATGTGTTTAACTTTGATGTGCCAATCCATGCGGAGGATTATGTTCACCGCATTGGCCGCACTGGGCGCGCCGGGCGTGAGGGCCAAGCCTTCACCATGGTGACCAAGGAAGAAACCAAATATCTCAAAGCCATTGAGGGCTTGATCAAGAAGGAAATTCCTTGGTTTGACAATGGGTTGCCCGCTCATATTGAACCTGTTCAAGAAGCCGAGGCAACACCTGCCCCCAAGCCACGCCGAGCCGCCGCCCGTAAAGAAAAGCCACAACGCGACTTGCAGCCTGAAGGTGAGAGCAAACCAATCACTGAAAAACCACGCCGCTCCGCCGAACCGCCGGCTGGCCGAAGCCATGATCGTGGATCGCGTGATACACCACCAATGTTGCCCGACGCGCCGAATGACAATAGCTTCCATGATGGCAACATGCCGGCATTCCTGATGCGAAAGTGAACCCGCATCATGGCAGTTCCGCCGCAGCATCAATTTCTTAATAATCTGCTGCTACGGAAGATCGGGGAAGAAAGTTTTTCGGATCATGGTTCAAGTCGAAGAGAATAAGCGCATCGCAACGCGGCAACGCGTTTTGAAGGGTGCTAAACTCGTCAGCATGAACAAGTGGATGGTGACGGATTGCACCATACGCGACCTCTCTGAAACGGGAGCACGCATTATTTGTGGTGATCAAATGGCTGTGGCCAATGAGTTTCGCCTGTTTATTCCCAGTGAAAATTCAGTGCGCGATGCCCGCGTTGTGTGGCGACGAGGCGAACTTATTGGCGTAATCTTCACCAGCGCGAAATCGCAGGCGCCTGTAACCAAGTTTAATGCCTCGGCATCTTAGGCAAGTCTTAAGTCTGTTTTCAAATTGACCTTGCCCTCTAATAATTTTGCCTAACTCTGATCGTAACTTGCCCTGACAACAAGGGTAATGCCATGCGTGTTTTGAAACCGGCAAAGATTGTGAATCTCGTGCATTGGACTTTGGTCGATTGCACATTACGAGACCTGACCGAACAAGGTGCCACTATCACATGCGGTGATCAAATTGCTGTGCCCAATGAATTTCGATTGCTCATTCCATCAGAAAACTCGATCCAGAATGCCAAAGTCACTTGGCGCAAAGACTCTCATATCGGCATGGAGTTTTATGGCGAAAAAATGCGCGCACCAGCCCGCAAGATCTAAAGTTTTTTCTTCAACTTCTTTTCTGGTTTCTTGGATCTGAGCGCCGCCTGATAAGCAAGGCTGCACCATCTTTTCATTTCATCAGGATCATCAAGGCAACGTTCGGGTGCGCGCCAATAGCTCATGGCCACCTGCTTGCCATCCTTGTGGCCATAGGTGAATTGGCCCAAGCCCTCCGCCTCAAACTGCGCTTTGGACTGGTCATCGCCTTTGAGATAGAGTGCGTCATCAATGGCCATGCCAATGATCGACCCTTGGTGATAAAATGCGAGTGCGCCAAACATAGGTTTTGGGGTGATAGGGCCGAAAGCTGAAAGCCTCTCCACTACAAAATTTTTAAATTCGACGTTGCTGCCCATCGCTTACGCCCCGGCAGGTTTCAACTCAACACTCTCGCCGCAGCCACAGGCTGAAATCTGGTTGGGGTTGTTGAATACAAAGCCTGATTTCAAAGTGGTTTCCTGATAATCCATCTCTGTGCCGAGCAGGAACATCACGGCTTTGGCGTCGATCAGCACGCGCGCGCCATCTTGCTCCACCACCTCGTCAAACTTGCCCTGCTCCGTTGCCCATTCCATGGTATATTCCATGCCTGCGCAACCGCCATTTTTCACGCCCACACGCAAGCCTGCGCCCACTTGCTTGCGCATCAGGTCTTGCAGCCGCGCAATGGCGGCGGGGGTGACTTTGATAATTTGTGGTCTGGAGCGCGGAGATGCTGATGCCATTGTCATGTTCCTCTTTTTCACTTTACCACATATTCATGGCCATGCGGGCCTCTTCACTCATGCGGCTGTGATCCCATGGCGGATCAAAAGTGATGCGCGCCTTGGTACTTGCCACGCCTGCGACCGATGATACTGCGTTTTCCACCCAGCCTGGCATATCGCCGGCCACGGGGCAGCCCGGGGCCGTCAAGGTCATATCAATCGCCACATTGCGATCATCATCAATATCGACCTTGTAGATCAGGCCCAGTTCATAAATATCAACCGGGATTTCAGGGTCATAGACGGTCTTCAGCGCCGCCACGATGTCATCGGTCATACGTGCCAGTTCATCAGCTGGGATGGCCGATGGGTTGGGGGCGTTGTCGACATTCTCGACGATGGTGGTCGCTTCACTCATGAAAAGATCCTCTGAGCAGAGATAAGCGCTTCGGCCAATTTATCAACCTCGGCAAATGTGTTGTACATGGCGAAAGACGCGCGGCAGGTGGCCGTCACACCAAAGCGTTGAAGCAGCGGCTGGGTGCAATGGGTGCCCGCACGCACGGCCACACCCTGGCGGTCAATCACGGTGGCCACGTCATGGGCATGAGCGCCATTCATGGTGAATGAGATGATGGGGCCTTTATGTTTTGCTTCGCCAAAGATGCGCAAGCTATTAATTTCACGCAGTCTTTGCATGGCGTAATTATGCAGTGAAGTTTCGTGTGCCGCGATCTGATCAAGACCGATTGCGGTCATATAATCCAGCGCCGCGCCCAGACCTATGGCTTCAACAATCGCGGGCGTGCCGGCCTCGAACCGATGCGGCGGATCATTATAACTGATGCCCTCCATCGTCACTTCATTGATCATTTCGCCGCCGCCTTGATAGGGCGGCATTTTTTTCAAATGTTCGGCTTTGCCATAGAGAACGCCAATGCCGGTGGGGCCATAGGTTTTGTGGCCGGTGAAAACCAGAAAATCCGCGTCCAGCGCCTGCACATCGACGTGGCCATGCACCGCTTGCTGGCTGGCATCGACGAGAACGGGAATGCCATGTTCATGCGCAATTTTGATGATCTCGGCCACCGGCACCATCGTGCCCAGCGCATTGCTCATCATGGTGACGGCGATCATCTTCGTTCGTGGGCTGATCAATTTCTCAAATTCATCGAGCAGAATATTGCCTTGATCATCAATGGGTGCCCATTTGATCACGGCATTTTTGCGTTCGCGGTGAAAATGCCAGGGAACAATGTTGGAATGGTGTTCGAGAATGGAAAGGATGATTTCATCACCCTGCCCGATCACCAGGCCGCCAAAACTCTGCGCCACAAGATTGATGGCCTCGGTGGCGTTGCGCGTGAAAATCAATTGATCCTTGGATGGCGCATTGATGAAACGGCGTACAGATTCACGCGCGTCTTCAAAACTTTGCGTGGCGGCGTTAGAGAGGAAATGCAGCCCGCGATGCACATTGGCATATTCTTCAGTCATGGATTTCACCATGGCGTCGATTACCGCTTTGGGCTTTTGGGCAGAAGCGGCGTTATCCAAATAAACCAGCGGCTTGCCATAAACCTCACGCGAGAGGATGGGAAAGTCATTGCGGATTCTGTTGACGTCAAACATTGAGATACCCCTCACCCTGAGGTGCCACCACAGCTTGCCTCGAAGGGTCTACGCAGGATACTTCGAGGCTCTGTTGCGCAGAGCACCTCAGCATGAGGGTGCTTGTGTTGGTCATTTCTGCCTCAGCCAATCCTCAGCAAAATTCACGAGCGCCGCACGCACATCATCATTTTCCACATTGTCAAAGGCCTCACCTACAAAGGCGGCGATGAGGAGTGACTTGGCTTCGGCCTCTGGAATGCCGCGTGAGCGCAGATAGAACAGGTGATCGGGGTTGATGTCACCCGATGTAGCACCATGGCCGCAGACCACATCATCGGCATAGATTTCCAGTTCGGGCTTGGCATCAAACTCCGCGGTTTCAGACAGCAGCAATGCGTGGCTGGATTGCTTGCCATCGGTTTTTTGTGCGTGCTTGCGCACAATCACCTTGCCCTGAAAAATTCCGCGCGCATGATCATCCATTACACATTTGAAAAGTTCGCGGCTGGTGCAGTGGGGAACTTTGTGATCAACGACAAGACAGGTATCGGCGTGCTGTTTGCCATTCAGTAGGTAAGCGCCAGAGATTTTGGCATCGGCGTTTTGGCCTACGAAAGTATAGGTGCCGTTCTGCCGGTTCAGGGCAGCGCCGGAAGTGAGGGTGAACTCGTTCAGCCTCGCATCCTTTGCCAAAGTGGCGACGACTTGCGACAGGTGATTGGCTTTGGCTGATTCCCACTCCAACTTGATGCGGTCCAGCCTTGCGCCTTCGCCCAATTCCAACTCAGTCACGGAACTGAGCACATAGTCGCCCTCGCCTATGAATGTCTCGATGATTGTGGCAGATGCACCTGCCGCCACTTCAATGTGGTTGCGCAAGGCCACGGCGCGCGGTGCTGCATTTGTGGCGATGTGCATGATTTCCACAAGCACAGTAATGTTTGATGAAAAGTGCAGCGTCACGCCTTCGGGCTTAAGACTGGTATTCAACACCACGAGCGGATCATCAACTCCGTCGTCATTCCCGCGCAGGCGGGAATCCGACTGAACTCTGTTTTCTTTGATGGAAAGATGGATCCCCGCCTGCGCGGGGATGACGGACGGAAGGAGCGCGGGGATGGTGGAATTCGTGGCGTCAAATTTGCCGTTCACAAAAACTGCGCGGTATTTTGCAATACCCGCCAGCGGCGAAGCGGCCATGATGCGAGCGACAGATTTTTCGTCAACAGCGGTGTCAATTGATGGATATGGCTTATCAAGGCGTGCGCGCAAATCTGTCCAGCGCCATTCTTCCATGCGGCGGTGGGGCAACGACATGCCGAAGGCTTGTTCGGCCGCTGTTGGTTGCAACGCGATGCTCACGCCACCTTCTCCGCGTAATCGGCATAGCCGTTCTTTTCCAGCTCATGCGCCAGTTCCTTGCCGCCGGATTTGACGATTTTGCCGGCGCTCAACACATGCACAAAATCTGGCACTATGTAGTCTAGCAGGCGCTGATAATGGGTGATCACGATCATGGCGCGGACAGGCGAGCGCAGCGCGTTCACGCCATCCGCCACCACTTTGAGAGCGTCAATATCAAGGCCTGAATCAGTTTCATCAAGGATGCAGAGCGATGGTTCCAGCACCGCCATTTGCAACACTTCGGCGCGCTTTTTTTCACCGCCGGAGAAGCCCACATTGACGGGGCGCTTCAACATATCCTGGCTGATGTTCAGTTTCGCGGCGCGGTCTTTCACGAAGCGCATGAATTCGGGAATTGAAAGTTCCTTTTCGCCGCGCGCCTTGCGCTGGGCATTCAGCGCCACTTTGAGAAACTGCATGGTGGCCACGCCGGGAATTTCGATGGGATATTGGAAAGCCAGAAACACGCCTTTGGCAGCGCGGGTGTTGGGATCCATCGCCAACAAATCTTCGCCGTTGAACATGGCTTCGCCTTCGGTCACCTCATAGCCATCGCGGCCCGCCAGCACATAGGACAAAGTGGATTTGCCAGAGCCATTGGGGCCCATGATGGCATGCACCTCACCGGGCTTCACACTCAGCGAAAGGCCCTTCAGGATTTCACGATTTTCGTCTTCGAGTTTGACGTGGAGGTTTTCGATTTTTAACATTTAGCCAACTGAGCCTTCCAAGCTAATACCAATCAATTTCTGTGTTTCTGCCATGAATTCCATGGGCAATTGTTGCAGCACGTCACGCACGAAACCATTGACGAACAGGGCCACCGCCTCTTCCTGCGAAAGACCACGGCTCATGCAATAAAACATTTGATCATCGCTGATCTTGCTGGTGGTGGCTTCATGTTCAAATATGGCGGTTGAGGTTTTGGCCTCGATATAGGGCACAGTGTGAGCGCCGCATTGATCACCGATCAGCAAGCTATCACATTGCGTAAAGTTGCGGGCGTTGAGCGCTTTGCGGTGGGCGGAAACTAGGCCGCGATAGGTGTTGTCTGAGCGGCCAGCAGCAATGCCCTTGGAAACAATACGGCTGGATGAATTCTTACCCAAGTGAATCATCTTGGTTCCAGAATCCACTTGCTGGCGGCCATTGGAAATGGCGATGGAATAGAACTCCCCGCGCGAGCTTTCACCGCGCAAAATGCAGCTCGGGTATTTCCAGGTGATAGCTGAGCCGGTTTCAACTTGCGTCCACGAAATTTTGGATCGTGCGCCCCTGCAATCGCCGCGCTTGGTCACAAAATTATAAACGCCGCCCTTGCCTTCCGCGTCGCCCGGATACCAATTTTGCACGGTGGAATATTTGATCTCGGCATCATCCAGCGCGATCAACTCCACCACGGCGGCGTGGAGCTGGCTTTCCTCACGCGTCGGTGCAGTGCAGCCTTCGAGGTACGACACATAGGAGCCCTTGTCGGCGATGATCAGCGTGCGCTCAAACTGGCCGGTGTTTTTGGCGTTCATGCGGAAATAGGTGGAAAGCTCCATCGGGCAGCGCACGCCGGGTGGCACATAAACAAATGAGCCATCGGAGAACACGCCAGCATTCAGCGCCGCATAATAGTTATCGCCTGCTGGCACCACCGAGCCCAGATATTGTTTCACCAAAATTGGGTGTTCGCGCAGCGCCTCGGAAATCGAACAGAAGATCACCCCCGCCTTCGCCAGTTCGGCCTTGAAGGTGGTGACGACGGAGACGGAGTCAAACACCGCGTCGATGGCCACGCGGCCAGCGGTCACTTCATTGCCGTCATCATCGAGGGTGGATTTTTCGCCCTGCTTGCGCACGCCTGCGAGGATTTCCTGCTCCTTTAGTGGAATGCCTAGCTTGGCGTAAGTTTCCAGCAGCTTGGGATCAATCTCATCAAGGCTTTTGGGGGCCGCCATGGATTTGGGGGCGGCGTAATAATACAAATCCTGAAAATCAATTTTCGGATAATGAACTTTGGCCCAGGTGGGTTCTTCCATATGCGTCCAAGCGCGGTAAGCCTCCAAGCGCCACTCCAGCATCCAAGCGGGCTCGCCCTTCTTGGCCGAGATGAAGCGCACAATATCTTCATTCAAGCCCTTGGGCGCATAGTCTGACTCAATATCAGTTTCGAAGCCGTATTTGTATTTGTCGACTTCAATGGTTTTGACGAGGTCTATGGTATCTTGATCGGCCATTATGCTGCCTTAGAATGAAGGCGCTGGGAAATCTTGCGCCATGAGGAAATGAATTTTTCAATTTCTTCGGCTGTTGTGTTCCAGCCCAGTGAAACGCGAATGGCTGATTTGGCCAATGCCGGGTCTACGCCCATGGCGGCCAGCACATGCGAGGATGCGACTTTGCCTGATGAACAGGCTGAACCGGACGACACGGCCACGCCATCGAGATCAAAGTTCATCAGCAGGCTTTCCGCATTCATGCCGGTGGCTGCGAAATATGTCGTGTTGGGCAGGCGCTCCACGCCATTGCTAAAAATTGTGGTGTCTGTGAGGGCTGCTTCCAGCTTGTCATTCAACTCATAAGTGTCGAGCAGCGGCTCATCAGCCAGTGCGGCAAAGCCTGCAATATGCACAAGATTTTCCGTGCCAGCGCGGCGGCGCAATTCCTGGCCACCACCTACCAGCAGCGGCTCAACCACCAAGCCGTCCCGAATGATCAGTGCGCCCACGCCGGTGGGGCCACCAATTTTATGCGCGGCGATGGTCAACATGTCCGCGCCCAACAGGCCGAAATTCACTTTGATTTTTCCGATGGCCTGAACGGCATCAACATGTAGAACCGCACCTGCTTTATGCGCCAATGCAGCAATCTCAGCGGTGGGTTGGATGACGCCTGTTTCATTGTTGGCCAGCATCACCGAAACCAGCGCCTTTGGACCATTCAGCATCATTTCGAATGCGGGTAGGTTCACGCGGCCCTTGCCATCAACGGGGATCACCTCAACGGGCTTGCCGTTGGCCCTTGCGGCGGCGAGCACAGATGGATGTTCAATTGCTGAAACCAGAATACGCTCCACCTCCACACCGCGCAGTGCCATGTTGTTGGCTTCCGTGCCGCCACAGGTGAATGTGATCATTTCAGGCAGGCAGCCCAACCAGAAGCCCAGTTTTTCGCGTGCCTCACTGAGGTTTTTGCGTGCCGCCCTGCCCTCACGATGAATCGACGAGGCATTGCCTTGCGCGTCCATAGCCGCCAGCATCGCCCGCTTCACGCCTGGGCGCAAAGGGCTGGTGGCGTTGTGATCAAGATAGGCTCTCACGCGCTT
>JAGWUY010000148.1 GCA_028868255.1 Alphaproteobacteria bacterium
ACTTGAATGCTGCAAAGGCAGCAAAAGTAGCGATTTCAAATTTATGCGAGAATACATAAACTTAAACAGAAATTTGCTAAAAATTCACCGTCTGGCCTTTACCCTCAATTCACCACAACACCACAAGCAACTTACTGCTTCGGCACCGCCAAAGTGATGGTAATGGGGTAATGATCCGAGCCAGCAAACTCGCCGATACGCTCATGGTCAAGCGCACGAATTGATGGGCTTACAAAAATATGGTCGATTGCAATTTGCGGCAATCCAAAGGTGGCCGGCCATGTGGGCAAGAAGGTCAAACGGGTCAGACCCAAATTATCTGCAATCACTTGAGTTATGCGCGAGAATGGCGTGGCGTTGAAATCTCCCATCAAAATGATTCGACTGGGCTGCAGCTCGAGCAGCTTTACCAAAGCCAAAACTTGCTTAAGCTGTGCCCTCTGGTGCGGAAAGCGGCTTGTGTGCGCCGCGACGATTGCGACATTTCCAAATTCTGGCCCCATTTGCGCCATGAGATAAGGTGGGCCTTCCCAATAATCCAAGTCAGACACATAGGTAAGCGGTGATTTTGAAATTATGGCCGTCTCACAGGCAATTGCCACATTGACGCATTGTTGCTGATACGGATAGACCTTCCGCACTTTGCCTAGGACGGCAGCTTTGGTGGCTGAGAATTCAACCAACGTAACCACATCGGCATCAAGCCGCAAAATTTCGTTTGCGATGGCATCAAGATTATTATTTTCTGCAAATGTATTGAAGCTCGCAACCCGCAAAACAACTTCGCCGTCACGTGCTGCCGCCACCGGCGAAGCTGGCCCAGAAGACACATAATGTGGCCAAACGCTATACCCAGCAACAAATACAACGCAAAAGACCACGGCCACCAGTGTTTTGTAGCGCGGGCTAAATAAGCCAAGCGCACTGGCCAAAGCAATAAAACCGAATTGAACCCAGAACTGCGCAAAAATATCAAAGCCAATCCAAAGCTGCCCCAATCGGGCGCCAAACATGCCAAATGTGCCTAGCAGCAAACCGAATGTAGCCCCACTCCAATCGCGGTGCTTTCGGCGCTTTGGCTTTTTGGGTTCAGGATCGAGAGGAAGCTGCGCGAGGCCTGGAGAATGAGAACTTGTCACACAGCTTTCCTGATTTCTGGATTAAATGAGCCTGCTTTCCATCGGCAGAAGTTGCTCGGGTGTAGCAAATCCTGGCAGCTCTTCAAACCTCTTCTTCCATGCCGAAACATGTGGGTAATTTAACAAATCAATGCCACCTTCACCGGCATAACGCAGCACGCCATAAACCGCGACATCGGCAATTGATGGCTTTTTGGCACCAATCCATTCGGCCTTGGCCAACTCATTCTCAAGCACTGAAATGGCAGCGCGCGCCTCAGTATCATACATGATCCGCACTTCATCGCCAAATTGGCGTGTGCCGCGCGACCGTGCCCGCAGGCGGAACACAGGAACAGCCAGCTTATCCCACGCCCAGAACAACCATTCGGTCACGCGTTGCTTTTCAAGCGGGGTCTTGCCTTCAAATTTTTCCAGCACAGACGACAAATGCATCAAGATCGCTGCTGACTGAACGGCCACCATCTGGCCATCGCGCAAGGCCGGAACTTGGGCAAAGCGGTTTTTGACCAGATATTCGGCCTGTTTGTGCGCCCCTTCCCGCAAATTAACATGCATGTAGGAAAATGGGTGCTTGCACAGGGAAAGCATCAAGGCTGCCGTATAGGTGGGGCCAGAGGTGGCAAACCCGTATAGCGTAAAACGCTGTTTTTCCGCCGCCGTGGGGCCACGTGAAGCAACCGCTTTCACAGGTGCAGGCTTGCGCGGTGTTGCCTTTTTTGCCGAAACTTTTGGGGCGGCTTTCTTCAACGGCATAGATTTAACTTTTGCCCGCGCGGCACTCTTTGCCATGGGAGCATACTCCTATAATCATTTGTGTACTGATGATCAGCACACGGACTATAGCAGCCGCGAATCAAAATGGGAATAAGTTAATAAAATACTGGAATTATTAGTTAATATTGAGCTTTTGACGCAGAATGTCATTCACCGCCTGCGGATTGGCCTTGCCGCCAGTGGCTTTCATCACTTGCCCTACAAACCAGCCCAGCATTGAGGCCTTCACCTTCACCTGTTCCACCATCTTGGGGTTGGCGGCGATGATTTCGTCCACCGATTTCTCAATAGCGCCCATATCCGTCACTTGCACCATGCCGCGCTTTTCAACGATGTCTGAGGGCACGCCACCCTCAGTCCAGACGATTTCAAACAGGTCCTTAGCAATTTTGCCGCTGATCGTGCCCGCCGTGATCAAATCCACAATCCCGCCAATCTGTGCCGCAGAAACAGGAGTGTTTTCAATGGCCTTGCCTTCCTTGTTCAAGCGACCAAAGAATTCATTGATCACCCAATTGGCAGCCAATTTGCCATCCCGGCCCTTGGCCACGGATTCAAAGAATGCGGCCGAGGCCTGCTCTTGCGCCAACACCGCCGCATCATAGGCCGAAAGAGCATAAGCCTGCATAAAGCGGGCTTTCTTTTCGTCCGGCAATTCCGGCAGCGACGCTTTCACCGCTGCAATCATGGCCGGATCAAGCTTCAATGGCAGCAAATCCGGATCGGGGAAATAGCGATAGTCATGCGCTTCTTCCTTGGAGCGCATGGAGCGGGTTTCGCCCTTCTTGGCGTCATAGAGGCGCGTTTCCTGATCGATCGAGCCGCCATCTTCCAGAATGCCAATCTGGCGGCGCGCTTCATAGTCAATCGCCTGGCCCATGAAACGAATCGAATTTACATTCTTGATTTCGCAGCGCGTACCCAGGTCACCACCCGGCTTGCGCACAGAAACATTCACGTCGGCGCGCATGGAGCCCTGCTCCATATTGCCATCGCAGGTGCCCAGATAACGCATGATCTGGCGCAGCTTGGTGACATAGGCTTTCGCCTCATCTGCCGAGCGCATATCAGGCCGCGACACAATTTCCATGAGTGCACAGCCGGAACGATTCAAATCCACAAAGCTGGCATTGGGGTGCTGGTCATGCAGCGATTTGCCAGCATCCTGCTCCAGATGCAGGCGCTCAATGCCTACCTCGATGGACTTTTCAGCGTCGAGATCAATCGAAACCACGCCCTCGCCCACGATGGGCTGCTTGAACTGCGAAATCTGATAGCCCTGCGGCAAATCAGGGTAGAAATAATTCTTGCGGTCAAACACCGAAACTTCATTGATCTGGGCTTTCAGGCCAAGACCCGTGCGCACGGCCTGCTCCACGCAGAATTCATTGATCACGGGCAACATGCCAGGCATGGCCGCATCAACAAAGCTCACATGATCATTCGGGTCGCCACCGAACTCGGCAGAAGCACCGGAAAACAGCTTGGCTTTGGACAGCACTTGGGCATGAACTTCAAGCCCGATGATGATTTCCCAATCACCTGTCGCTCCCTTGATCCAATCCTTCTTGTCGGCCACGCGCTTGGCTGATTCTAACAAACTGCCCATAGATATAAGTCCTTTGATTTGGCGCTGTCGTAATCGACCAGCGGCTTTCGATCAAGCCCTTGGTTTTTTCAACTGCCGCCCAATCGACCAGACCAAATAAAGCGCAAAAGCCAGAATCACCACCAGAACCCCGAGAAACCCGCGATCGTTGCCTTCGATGACCAGTTGATGATCAGGCGTGATGTGTTTGTATATCTCAATACCAATAAACAGGGCCATCAGCGCGGCAGCACCAATCGCGCCACGATGCAACACCATCATCAGGGCCGTGAGCAAGGGAGACATTTCGGAGTTGTGATCAGACATGGGCGCAGTCCTTTGTTACTTCTTACCCTTCCAAGCAGATTTCTTAGATTTAAAAAGTGGAACGTCACCACCCGAAGCAGATTCAGCCTTCTTGAACTTTGGCCTGGCAACAGGGAATTTGGGCGCTTCACCTTCGAACTTGGGTTTGTATTCGCGTTTAGCCTCACCCTCAAACTTTGGTTTGAAGTCTTTCTTGAAGCCGTCCTTAGGGCCGCGATCAAACTTCGGCTTATCGCCCACATGCGGTGGCCGATCTTCGTAACGCGGCTTATCGCCGAATGGCTTTTTGCCACCAAACGGTTTCTTATCCCCAAATGGTTTCTTGTCGCCAAACGCCTTTTTGCCTTCATAGACTTTCTTGGGGCGCGGAATATCTGACTTTGGCATGGGCGCTGAAGGATCAAGCAACGACATGGCCGGATCATCAGGTTCCGCAATCACCATCGCAGCAGCAAAACGCGCTGCCGCTTCATTGGTGATTTCGAAGCGTGTTTCTGCATCAGTGATGCGAATGGCACCAATGTCTGGTTTGGTAACCTTGCCGCGGCGGCAAATCATGGGCAGCAGCCATTTGGGGTCAGCATTGTCCTTGCGGCCAATATCCAACTTGAACCACGTATAACTGCGCGGGGCTTGCTCACCACCAAATTCACGCTCGCGCTTTTCACGCCGCGTAGGTGCGGCTTCACGGAACTCATTGCGGGCTGGGCCTGGATCAAACACATCTTCGGCGGCTGGCAAGCGCGAGCGATAGATGCGCACCAAAGCCGCCGCAATTTCTTCCGGCGTTTTCATGGCCAAAACATTCTTGGCCAAGTCTAACTCTTCTTCTGTGGCAGCCTGTGTGATCAGCGCGTCTTGTAACATGCGCTGCTGATCCAATTTGCGAATTTCATCGGCTTGCGGAACACCTGTCCATGAAGGAATCACTTTGGCTGTTTGCAACATCATCTCGGCCTTGCGGCGGCGTGACAGGGGCACCAGCAAAACCGAAACACCTTTGCGCCCTGCCCGGCCTGTGCGGCCCGAACGGTGCTGCAAGGTTTCTGCATCATTGGGCAAATCAGCATGGATCACCAAAGTGAGGTTCGGCAAATCAATGCCACGCGCCGCCACATCTGTGGCAATGCACACGCGCGCACGGCCATCGCGCAATGCCTGCAAAGCATGATTGCGCTCTGACTGGCTGAGTTCACCGGAAAGATTAACCGCTGCAAAGCCCCGCTCAGACAGCGTAGCATGCAAATGGCGCACATGTTCACGCGTGTTGCAAAACACGATCGCACTTGGCGCCTCGATCAAACGCAACACGTTGACAACCGCGTGCTCCACCTCATTGGGGGCAACCCGCATGGCGCGGTATTCAATATCAGCATGGGCGCGTTCTGACCCCTTGGCTTCAATGCGCAAGGCATCGCGCTGATATTTCTTGGCCATAGCCGCAATGGTTTTGGGCATGGTGGCGGAGAACATCAACGTGCGGCGCTCTTTCGGCGTCGCTTCCAGAATGAATTCCAAATCTTCACGGAAACCGAGATCAAGCATTTCATCAGCTTCATCCAGCACCACGGCTTTCAACTCGCCAATTTTCAATGCTCCGCGTTCCAAATGGTCGCGCAAACGGCCAGGCGTGCCCACCACAATATGGCCACCTTGATCTAACCGACGACGTTCCCGTGATGGGTCCATACCGCCCACACAGGCGATAATGCGCGCGCCAGTATATTGATAAAGCCACGCCAACTCGCGTTCCACCTGCAAAGCCAGTTCGCGCGTGGGCGCAACAATCAGCGCTTGCGGGTCGGATTCATAATCAAACTGCATCAACTCGCCGAGCAACGTTGGCGCTATGGCCAAACCATAAGCGACAGTTTTGCCGGAACCCGTTTGCGCCGAGACCACCATGTCGCGGCCTTCGGCTTTGGCTTCAAGCACCGCCAATTGCACGGCAGTGGGTTCGTCATATTTGCGCTCAACAAGCGCGCGGGTGATGGGCAGTGGAGTTTGGGGAAAGGCCAAGAGACAATACTTTACAAAAACGGAGGGGGTTAAGAGCTGGCCCTTAGAGCGTTTTGATGTTTCTTGGAAACATCAAAATCGCCCTAAGCTGCAAGGGTCGATCAACTTACTGACTTTAGACGTC
>JAGWUY010000149.1 GCA_028868255.1 Alphaproteobacteria bacterium
CCGAAGCCAAGCGCCGAGGAAATTGCGGGCCCGCGCCGCAGCTGGCCACAACTGTTGAAGCAACCGCGCCTCGTCATTGCCATGGCCTCCGCCATGATCGCTTATGCCTTGATGAATTTGATGATGACGGCAGCCCCCGTGGCGATGATCGGTTGCGGGTTCAAAGCCACAGATGCGTCATGGGTGATCCAATGGCATGTACTGGCCATGTTTGTGCCGTCCTTCTTCACGGGTATCCTGATCAAGCGTTTTGGTGTGATGCAAATTACCGCCGCCGGCATGATCTTGCTGATTGGCGCTGGCATTGTGGGGCTAGCAGGCATTCAGTTTGGTGAGTTTGCGTTGGCCTTGATCTTGCTCGGCCTCGGTTGGAATTTTGGATTCATTGGAGGCACCACCATGCTCACTGAGTGTTATGCACCATCAGAGCGCGGAAAAGTGCAGGCCGCCAACGATTTTGGCATTTCATTACTCATGGTCATTGCTTCTGCCGGCTCTGGCCAATTGCTAGATCATTGGGGGTGGAGTTCAGTGTCGGCCATCGTGATTCCGATTTCCGCGATCATGTTAACGGCGTTGTTGGCCTTCGTTTTTGCACGGAAGCTCAAAGCTGTCTGAAACGGCACGATGGGCATTGGTTGAACTGATATGGAAAAGACCAAACACTCACTTCTTATCTGGGGCCTCGGCCTGTCTCAGATTGTGGGCTATGGCACGCTTTATTATTCTTTTTCCATTCTAGCGGGTGACACCACAAAATCCTTTGGCCAAACCCAAAGCTGGTTTTATCTGATCGTCTCCATCGCGCTGATTTCCGGCGGTGTGGTGATGCCTTTTGCGGGCAGATTGTTTGATCATTTTGGGGCCGCAAATTTGATGGTTGTCGGTTCGGCACTGTCTGCCATGTGCATGGCGGCCACGGCCTTAAGCACAACACCGATGCTTTTCGCGCTCGCCATGTGCGCCGCGCAAATTGTGTCCTCGATGGTGCTTTATGATGCAGCTTTCACAGCCATTGTGCAATCCGGCATTGGTGCCAGCCAAAACCGCATAATGGCACTCACTCTGATTGCTGGTTTCGCGTCGTCCATTTTCTGGCCCTTCACCACGCTGTTGGATAGCCATTTTGGCTGGCGCAACACGATGTTGATTTATGCAGCAATGAACCTGGTGTTCTGCTTGCCCATTCACCTGTGGGCAGCACAGGCCGGGGGCAGGGTGAAGCACAATGAGGTTCCACGCGTACCAAGCTCACCAGACACGTTAGCCGAACCTGAAATGGACCGCGCCACATCGCTGCGATTGATGATTTTGATCACTGCTGGGTTTTCTCTCACAGGCGTAACACTGTCGTCGATCCTCTCGCAAATGGTACCTCTGTTGCAATCATTGGGATTGGGCGGCAGTTCCCTCATCGTCTCAACACTGTTCGGCCCCGCGCAGGTGGCGATCCGTGGCGTTAACCTGTTCTTTGGAAAAGGGCAGAACCCGCTAACGATTTCAATCGTGGCGTTGAGCTTGTTGCCCACGGCTTTACTGTTGCTGGCGCTCACTGCGCCTTGGGTTGCCGGGGCTGTGGTTTTTGCTGTGCTCGTTGGGCTGGCATCTGGCCTCAAAAGCATCGTGCAAGGCACATTGCCTTTGGCGGTGTTCGGGCGCGTGGGCTATGGTGCGCGTTTGGGCGTTATGAGCGGAGTACGCTATGTTTTGGCTGCCCTCGCGCCATTTACATTTGCGTGGAGTAGCGAAAATTTTGGCCCTCGCATCGCAGCGGTGATCTTTTCTTTCATCGGCATTGTTGGTGTGTTGTGTTTTTTCGAGGTGGCGCGGCTTCTGCGTATGAGAGGTGGCCTTGGCCCCGTTTGATGCCATCATCATCGGTGCTGGGGCCGCTGGCCTCATGTGCGCCTTGACCGCTGGTGGGCGCGGGCGGCGCGTGGCGCTGCTCGATCACAATGACCAGGCTGGAGCCAAGATCCTGATTTCTGGCGGTGGCCGTTGCAACTTCACCAACACCGGCACCACGCCGCAAAATTTTATCAGCCAGAACCCACAATTTGCCCGCTCAGCCTTGAGCCGCTACACGCCTGACGATTTTCTCAAACTGATTGCCAAACATCAGATTGCTTGGCACGAGAAAACTTTAGGCCAGTTGTTCTGTGATGGCTCAGCGCGGCAGATCGTAAAAATGTTGCTGGATGAATGTGCCGCTGCGGCGGTTGAGGCAAAACTCAATTGCCAGATCACATCGGTGCGCAAAGCGGATCAGTTTGTGGTTGAAACATCGCAAGGCGAATTTTCAGCCCCCGCAGTGGTGCTGGCCACAGGCGGTCTCTCTATCCCGAAAATGGGGGCCACAGGTTTTGCCCATCAGGTGGCAAAGCAATTTGGGTTGAAGCTGGTTCAGACGCATCCTGGTCTCGTGCCTTTGCGCGCCAGTCCGCAAGAGTTGGATTTCTATACAAGCCTGTCTGGCGTTTCTCTTCCGGCAATTGCTCAAACAGGCACGGTGCGCTTTGCTGAAAGCATTCTCTTCACCCATCGCGGTCTTTCCGGCCCTGCCGTCCTGCAAGCGTCGTCTTATCTGAACGACGGAGCGCCATTGGTGTTGGATTTACTTCCCGGTCAGGACGCCGCACAATTGCTCAAGAACCGCAAGCACAACCGCCCCAAAGCTGCGCTGAAAACCGTTCTGGCTGAAGTCCTGCCGCAGCGACTGGCGCAAAGCTTAGGAAGCGAAGCCGCGATGGAAACGGTGCCCGCTGCCACGCTGGCCGCATTGGCCGCGCGCCTCAAGCAGTGGGAAATGCGCCCCGCAGGCACAGAAGGCTATGCCAAAGCAGAAGTGACCACGGGCGGCATCGACACTGATGGCCTGTCTTCCAAGACGATGGAAGCCAAAACTGTGCCGGGCCTCTACGCCATTGGCGAGGCTGTCGATGTCACCGGCTGGCTCGGTGGCTATAATTTCCAATGGGCCTGGGCCAGCGGCCATGCGGCAGGCGAAGCGCTGTGATCGGGTCGCAAATCCCATCAGAAATCTGAGTTGCGCCAATCATTTACATCAATGCGCGCCATCAAATCCCGTTTGCAAATGTGGCCAAAACTTGGCATAGATGCCCAATCTTTCGGCACCGTCGCAGTGAAGCGTGATTCCATTCCATCGCGGCCATCGGTCTAGGTTCCGAAGTAACAACAACATCTTTTGACCAAAGGTAAACCCATGACCAATACACTCTGGCTGATTGTGCTCGCTGGCGCACTGTCGATTGTATACGGCATCATCACCACGCGCGGCCTTTTGGCTGCTGACGCTGGCTCTGCCCGTATGCAAGAAATTTCTGCCGCCGTGCGCGAAGGCGCTCAGGCCTATTTGAAACGTCAATACATCACCATCGCCATTGTGGGTGTGGTGATTTTTGTTCTCGCTCTTATTCTGTTGGGCAAATGGTCGGCCATCGGCTTTGCCATTGGTGCCATCTTGTCTGGCGCTGCTGGCTTCATTGGCATGAACGTGTCGGTGCGTGCCAATGTGCGCGTGGCACAGGCAGCCACCAAATCGCTCGCAGGCGGCCTTGACCTTGCCTTCAAGGCGGGCGCTGTGACGGGCTTGCTGGTTGCTGGTTTGGGCCTGTTGGGTGTGACACTTTATTTCGGCTTCCTGACCTCAACACTGCATATGGAACCCACAAGCCGCACCGTGATTGATGCGCTGGTCGCGCTGTCCTTCGGCGCATCGCTGATTTCCATTTTCGCCCGTCTTGGCGGCGGCATCTTTACCAAGGGTGCAGACGTGGGCGGCGACATGGTGGGCAAGGTTGAAGCTGGCATCCCTGAGGATGATCCGCGCAACCCAGCGACCATCGCTGATAACGTGGGCGACAATGTGGGCGATTGCGCCGGCATGGCCGCTGACTTGTTTGAAACTTATGTGGTGACAACTGTGGCCACCATGGTTCTGGCCGCCATCGTGTTGCCTGATGCCATGAAGCTTGCAGGCATGGTTCTGCCTCTCGCCATTGGTGGTGCCTGTGTGATCACCTCGATCATCGGCACCTTCTTTGTCAAACTGGGCGCTAACAACAACATCATGGGCGCGCTTTATAAGGGCGTGATCGCAACGGGCGTACTCTCGCTCGCAGCACTCTGGCCTGTGATGTCTTATGTGTTCGGCGATATGCATGTTGATCTCGGCGGCTTCACACCTGTGCAGCTGTTTGAATGCGGCATTGCTGGCCTGGTGATCACCGGCCTCATCGTGTGGATCACGGAATACTACACTGCTACAGGCAAGCGCCCGGTGAACTCCATCGCTGAAGCGTCAATCACCGGTCACGGCACAAACGTGATCCAGGGTCTGGCTGTTTCGATGGAAGCAACCGCCATTCCAGCCTTGATCATCATTGCTGGCATCTTGGTGACGTTCAACCTCGCTGGCCTGTTCGGCGTGGCTGTGGCTGTGACCACCATGTTGGCGCTTGCTGGCATGATCGTGGCACTAGACGCGTTTGGCCCCGTGACCGACAATGCAGGCGGCATTGCCGAAATGGCGGGCTTGCCCAAAGAAGTGCGCCACAACACCGACGCGTTGGATGCCGTGGGCAACACCACCAAGGCCGTGACCAAGGGCTATGCCATTGGTTCTGCCGGCCTCGGCGCTCTCGTGCTGTTTGCCGCCTATACGCAAGATTTGAAGTTCTTTGCCGCTCACGCTGCGCCGGGCTCATTCTTTGAAAACGTCAACGTGTCCTTCGATCTGTCGTCGCCTTACGTTGTTGTCGGTCTGCTGTTCGGCGGGTTGTTGCCATATTTGTTTGGCGGCATGTCCATGACAGCTGTGGGCCGTGCGGCGCAAGCCGTTGTGGTTGAAGTGCGCCGTCAATTCAAGGAAAACCCTGGCATTATGAAGGGCACATCCAAGCCTGATTATGCCCGCGCGGTTGACTTGCTCACCAAGGCCGCCATCAAGGAAATGATCCTGCCTTCACTCTTGCCAGTGCTGTCGCCCATCGTGGTGTTCGTGCTGATCAATTGGATCGCTGGCAAAGCCGCTGCCTTCTCAGCCGTGGGCGCCATGCTCATGGGTGTGATCGTGACGGGCTTGTTCGTGGCCATCTCCATGACCGCCGGTGGCGGCGCCTGGGATAATGCCAAGAAGAGCTTTGAAGATGGCTTCGTGGACTCAAAGGGCGTGAAGCACTTGAAGGGCAGCGATGCTCACAAGGCCTCAGTCACCGGTGACACCGTCGGCGACCCCTACAAAGACACCGCCGGCCCCGCCGTGAACCCGATGATCAAGATCACCAACATCATCGCGTTGCTGCTGCTGGCTGTGCTGGCGGCGCACTAAATATACAAGATCGGCGGGACAGCCCGCCAACGCAGACTTAAAAAGCCGGAACTGTGATGTTCCGGCTTTTTTGCAACTTGTCATTGCCTGAACTTTGCTTAATGTGTCAATTGGAGCAACAGATGGCTTATCGTAAAATCAAGTTAAAAGATCTGGTGATAAACTCAGCAAACGATCGTCACGGACAGTTGGCCTCTGAAGACGCCGCAATTTCAGAACTGTTTCGAACCAACGATCAGCATATGCGAGGGTTGGCAAAAGATCTCGTATCAACGAACGAGGTGTTTGAACCACCTCTAGTTTTTGAGCGAGACGGAATATTTGTTGTAGCAGATGGCAATCGTCGCACGACTTGCTTGAAGTTGATTGACGATCCCAAGAGAGCCCCAAGTCAAGAACTGTAAAAGTATTTTCTAGATTTGAAGGAAAATTGGAAGGGAAGATTTCCGACAGAAGTTGAGTGCAGGGTGGAAACAGACTTAGAAAGGGTAGACGATATACTTTTCAGGAGACATACAGGCGTTCAAGGCGGTGTTGGGCAAGCACCTTGGAACGGCAAAATGAAAAGCAATTTTGTCGCCCGTACGGGAAAAAATATAGGTCCGCACATCGCTGA
>JAGWUY010000150.1 GCA_028868255.1 Alphaproteobacteria bacterium
CAAACACCACAACAGGGTAAGCACCTGCCATTTCCGGGTGAACGGGAACACTTTCATCAACATAGTTCGAAAAATCAGGGACTTGTAGCTGTGCCAAGACAAACCTTACTTTTCCGGAAGAAATTTCTTCCAACACGGAAGAAATTTGCGGAAATTTACGCCACTGTCAAGACACAAGAACCAGATGAAATCATGGTTCGTGTCTGAGCCGCTGCCATAGTGGCGTGGCACAAGGGAGGAAAATATGACGTTTATGAAAGCCCTCACGGGGTTTACGCTCGGTTTTGGCCTGTTGGCCAGCACAGCAATGGCAGGCGAATTGGTGATCAATTCTGACCAATCCGATCCAGCACCCAAAAAAGCGATGGAAGACCTGATCGCCGGATTTGAAAAAGCCAATCCGGACATCAAGGTTAAGTGGAACAACTTTGATCACGAAGGTTACAAATCCGCCATCCGCAACTTCCTGACCGCTGATGCGCCAGACGTTGCAGCATGGTATGCCGGTAACCGCATGGCCCCGTTTGTTAAAGCTGGCCTGTTTGAAGATGTGACAGACGTTTGGAAAGCCAACGGCCTTGATGATCAGCTGAAATCAGCTGCTGCGTCGATGACCATGGATGGCAAAAAGTGGGGCGTGCCCTACACCTACTATCAATGGGGCATCTACTATAACAAGGATGTCTACAAGAAGGCTGGGGTAAGCGAGCCCAAGAACTGGGCCGAATTTGTGGCCAACTGCGAAAAGATCAAGGCCGCAGGCGCTGATTGCTTGACCACCGGCACGAAGGCCTTGTGGCCTGGCGCCGGCATTTTCGACTACATCAACATGCGCACCAACGGCTATGAATTCCACATGGACCTGACAGCCGGCAAAGTGAAGTGGACTGACCCGAAGGTCAAGGCTGCTTTCATGGAATGGGCCAAGGTTGTGCCCTATATGTCAGCTAATGCAGCTGCCATTGACTGGCAGGATGCTGCAGCATTGCTGGCACAAGGCAAAGCCGCCAACTACGTGATGGGCAACTTTGCTGTCGACACCTTCAAAAAGGGTGGCATGACCAACGACAATCTGGGCTTTATGGTATTCCCGGAAATCACCGCTGGCGTTCCACGCGCTGAAGAAGCTCCGACCGATACATTCCACATCCCGTCGGGTGCAAAGAACAAGGCCGATGCCAAGAAGTTCCTCGCTTATTTGGCCTCACCTGATGCACAAACCCAGATGAACAAAACCCTCGGCCAATTGCCTGTGAACAACAAGGCAACGGTGGGTGATGATCCGTTCATCCAGGCTGGTTTCAAGGAATTGTCATCAGCCTATGCGTTGGCACAATTCTTTGACCGTGACGCACCTGCCGATATGGCCAAGGCTGGCATGGAAGGGTTCCAAGAATTTATGGCCAAGCCAGACCAGATCGATGCTATTCTCGCACGTCTGCAAAAAGTTGCGGATAAGGTTTACAAGTAATCTTCCCGGAGGGGGCCGACTTTTGGGGGAAGGTCGGCCCTTCTTTTAATGTCCGCAAGAGGTGATGACATGGCACAAACTGGCGTGCAGCCAAAGCCACGCGGCTTTTGGAAGACCCACCAAAAAACCTTGGCGCCGTGGTTGTTTCTCGCCCCCGGCATTGCCATGTTCTTGCTCTATGTGATCTTCCCGATCTTTGAATCCATCTGGATTAGTTTTTACCAGTGGGATGGTTTAGGTCCCAAAACATGGGTGGGCCTTCAAAACTACCGCGACCTCTTCGCAGATGACTCATTTTACACCTCCCTTAAAAACAACTTAATCTGGCTGGTGCTGTATTTGTTGGCGATTCCGATGGGCCTTACTGTGGCGCTATTCCTCAATCAAACAGTCACCGGTATCAGACTTTACAAATCACTGTTCTTCTTTCCATTTGTCATTAGCCAAGTTGTTGTAGGTTTGATTTTCACTTGGTTTTACGCGCCAGACTTCGGCTTGCTTCCAAAATTATTGCAGGCTTTAACCGGCAGCGGCAAAGACTTTGCCGTGCTGGCTGATGAGCGGTATGCCACCTTGGGTGTGATTGCTGCGGGCTTATGGCCACAAACCGCGTATTGCATGATCCTTTACCTCACAGGGCTCAACAATATCAACCCAGAGCAAGTAGAGGCGGCGCGAATGGATAATGCCAAAGGCCTTTCGATGCTTTGGCACATTATTTTGCCTCAGCTGCGCCCTGCCACATTCATTGCATTTGTGGTCACAGTGATTGGGGCCTTGCGTTCTTTCGATTTGATCTCGGTGATGACGCTTGGTGGTCCCTATGGTTCAACCCGCGTCTTGTCTTACTTCATGTTTGAGCAAGCACTTTCTGAATATGGCACTGCTATGGGCTATGGTGCGGCCATTGCCGTGGTGCTTTTTGCCATCATGTTGGTGTTCATCACCATCTTTATTGTGCGCATGTTGTCTCAGGAAAGGAACAGCTGATGTTTCCGCGTCCTATTGAAAAATCTGCCCCATGGGTCGGCATCGCTTACAAAGTGTTTCTGCCGATTGCGTTGATCCTATGGTTGTTGCCATTGATCGGCATTGCCATCACCTCCGTCCGTCCGGCCAGCGATCTTGCCTCCGGAAATTACTTCGGCATGCCTTCTGGCTTTGCATTTGTCGAAAACTATTCCAGCGTATTCAAGAACAGCAATATCGGCTGGTATATTTTGAACTCATTCCGCGTCACAATCCCCACCGTGATCGGCGCCGTGGCGCTATCATGCCTTACGGGTTATGCGCTGGCTGTCTATAAATTCAAAAGCAATTTGTTCGTGTTTTTCCTTTTCGTAGCGGGCAATTTTGTGCCCTTCCAAATCTTGGCCATTCCGGTGCGAGACCTTACGTTGAAGATGGGCCTCTATGACACGATGACGGGTCTGGTATTGTTTCACGTTGCGTTTCAAACGGGTTTCTGCACTTTGTTCATGCGCAACTTCATGAAGGCCTTGCCTTTCGCATTGATTGAATCTGCGCGGGTTGAAGGCGTGAATGAATTCAAGATTTTCTGGCACATTGTTTTGCCTCTGGTGCGCCCCGCCATGGCGGCACTGGCTGTCTTGATTTTCACCTTTATCTGGAACGATTATTTCTGGGCCACTGTCATGGCACAATCAGCTGATGTGCGCCCTGTGACAGCCGGCATGAACGAACTCAAAGGCCAGTATAAGGTGGCGTGGGAATTGATTTCCGCTGCTGCCATTGTGGCCGCCTTACCGCCTGTGGCGATGTTCTTCCTGATGCAAAAACACTTTATCGCCGGCCTGACATTAGGGGCGACCAAAGGATGATTTCTCAATCTCGTTTCACACGCAACTTTTACAGCAAAAGGCGCTGACCATGGCCACAGTAACCCTGAAAAATGCCAAAAAGCAATTTGGCGCTGTCGAAATCATCAAGGGCATTGATCTCTCGGTGGCCGACGGTGAGTTCTGCGTGTTCGTCGGCCCTTCTGGCTGTGGCAAATCTACCTTGCTGCGCATGATCGCCGGGTTGGAAGACTTCACCTCAGGATCACTGCAAATCGGCGGCAAGGAAATGGCTAAAGTTGAATCCGCTGATCGCGGCGTGGCCATGGTGTTTCAATCTTATGCGCTCTATCCGCATATGACTGTGAAACAAAATATCGGCTTTGGCTTGAAGATGACGGGCCATAGCCTCGCCGATATTGAGGGGCGCACCAAGCGCGCCGCTGATATGTTGCAGCTTGAACCACTGTTAGACCGCAAACCATCGCAACTTTCTGGCGGTCAGCGCCAGCGCGTAGCCATTGGCCGTGCCATTGTGCGCAACCCTGAAGTATTTTTGTTTGACGAACCTTTGTCAAACTTGGATGCCGCTTTGCGCGTGCAAATGCGCATTCAAATCGGCAAATTGCACCATGATCTCAAAGCCACAATGATTTATGTCACACATGATCAAGTGGAAGCCATGACTATGGCAGATAAGATTGTGGTGCTTCACGCCGGACGTATTGAACAGGTGGGTTCACCTCTGGAGCTTTACCACCGCCCAAACAACATGTTTGTTGCCGGGTTCATCGGGTCCCCCAAAATGAATTTTGTGAATGTTGAGGCCGGCACTGGCTCAAGCCTCAAATTGCCTGGTGGCGGGACCGTGAAAATTGACGGTATGAAGGCGAAGCTATCAGGCAAGTTGACGTTGGGCATAAGGCCCGAACATGTCGAACTGGCAAAAAAGACGGCTGATGCCAATGTTTCAACCGTTGTACGCGCTGCGGAATATCTGGGTTCGGAAACGATGTTCTATGTCACACTACCTGATGGCACAGAAGCTGCAGTCAAAGCTGATGGTTTGGCCAAGACTCAGGTGGGCGATACACTTTTGTTGCACTTTCCGCCAAAGGCTTGTCATGTTTTCGACCCTGATGGCAAAACACTGCACAACGGAGATTTGTCGAAGTAATGCTCGGCGTTTGTTATTATCCTGAACATTGGCCAGAATCCTGGTGGGCCGGTGATGCCAAGCGCATGCGCGAAATGGGCATTGAATATGTGCGCATTGGTGAATTTGCTTGGTCGCGCATGGAACCACAGCGCGGCAAGTTTGATTGGGGTTGGCTGGATCGGGCTATGGATGCGCTGTCCGCGGCGGGTTTAAAGATCGTTCTTTGCACACCAACCGCTACGCCGCCCAAGTGGCTTATGGATGAACACCCCAGCATCGCACCTGTGGATGAGCAGGGCAGGCCGCGTGGCTTCGGCTCACGCCGCCACTATACATTTTCATCCGAAGTCTATCGTGCGGAAACCCGCCGCATCATTGAAATTCAGGCTAAGCGTTATGGCAATCACCCCGGACTTGCAGGCTGGCAAACGGATAATGAATATGGCTGCCACGACACTGTGATGTCTTGGGGCACAGAAGACCTGAAGGCTTTCAAAAATTGGCTGCGACACACCTATCAATCACCCGAACAGTTGAATGAAGCGTGGGGCAATGTGTTCTGGTCCATGGAGGTGAGGAGCTTTGATGAAATTTCATTGCCGCACCTGACCGTTACGGAATCAAACCCAGCCGCGCGCCTTGATTTTCGCCGCTTTCAATCATCGCAAGTGGCAAATTATGACCGCATGCAATGCGACATCATCCGCGCCCATTCGCCGGGCC
The DNA here is from genome assembly GCA_028868255.1 of Alphaproteobacteria bacterium. GTDB lineage: Bacteria > Pseudomonadota > Alphaproteobacteria > Rhizobiales > Aestuariivirgaceae > Aestuariivirga. The sequence continues at coordinate 5,153 of JAGWUY010000150.1, forward strand.
GATGGATCACGCATAATTTCATGGGCTTTGTGACTGATTTTGATCATTGGCCTCTGGGTGATCATCTTGACCTCGCCTCATGGGATTCTTACCCCATCGGCTTTGTCGAAAAATTTCCATTTTCTGAACCAGAGCGTAACCGATGGGCCGAAACCTCGCACCCTGACATTGCAGCATTTCACCATGATCTTTATCGCGGCGTGGGGCAGGGGCGCTTCTGGGTGATGGAGCAGCAGCCAGGCCCCGTAAACTGGGCCGTCTGGAACCCAATCCCCAAGCCCGGCATGGTACGCCTGTGGACATGGGAGGCACTGGCCCATGGGGCCGAAGTGGTGAGTTATTTCCGCTGGCGTCAGGCCCCCTTTGCACAAGAGCAAATGCACGCAGGGCTTAACCTGCCGGGCTTGAACGAGCTTTCTCCAGGCGGACATGAAGCAACCCAAGCCGGAAAAGAAATTGCCAAAATCGGTGCCTTGCCTAAATCCCAGCAAGCACCCGTCGCCTTGGTTTTTGATTATGAGGCGCAATGGGTGCTGGACATTCAGCGGCAAGGCGCAGATTTCAACTATGTGGAACAGTGCTTCCGCTGGTATGAAGCGGTGCGCCGTTTGGGGTTTGATGTTGATATCGTGCGCCCCGGTCAAGCGCTTGCCGGTTATGGCTTGGTGTTGGTGCCTTCATTGCCGGTGGTTTCGGACGCAGCAGAGGCCGCTTTCAAAGCGGCAGATGGCGTAGTGCTGTTTGGCCCGCGCACTGGCTCCAAGACGCGCAACTATGCCATTCCTCCCAATTTACCGCCCGGCCCAATGGC